>JAHKKJ010000155.1 GCA_020027655.1 Deltaproteobacteria bacterium
CCCGTGACGTTTTCGAAAAGCAACGCCGGTCCTTCTACGTCCGAGGTTTTCCGCATACCGGCAGCAATTTCATACTTGATGCCGACTTCGTCCTTGACACGCAGGAGTTGTTTTTGGCTTTCGAGGTAGGTGAGAAAGCTTCTTAAGTCTTCAAACATGGGGAGTGTCCTTTTACTCTCGTCAACTTCGTTGTTAACGCAAGTTTCTATGGCATCCCCGCTTCGGACCTCCTCTCCCTTGACGGGAGAGGAATAAGGTGAGGGTGCCAAATTCTTTTACCCCTAACCCTTAGCCTCTCCCACAAGGGGAGAGGGAATAGTATGAAAGAGGGGTTACACTACTGCTACCTCCTTACCAGTCATTCTATGGTCGGTTCAACCGCAAAAGCGGCAGCACATCTTTGATGAACCGTTCCATCTGACCGATCTGATTGCGCGACGTAAAGCGCAACACCGGCGTGGTAATACCCATATCGATCCAACCTTGGATCAAGCGCGCGCACTCCTCTGGGGGGCCGTGCGCCAGCCAGATTTTGAGCAACTCTTCAGACGGATAGCCCGGCGCATAATAGTTGTTGAAATAGTACATCGCCTCTTCGCAGGCTGCGCGCCGGTCGTCGTTGATATTCACCATGCCGTGGATCGACACTTCAAAGTTGCTGATATCCCGCCCATGCTCGCGGGCAAATTTTTCGATGAGATCGAGCCGGCGGCGAAAATCGTCGTGGGGCACCGGCATAGTAATAAACCCGTCCGCCAGAGTCGCGACCCGCTTCATCGCGACTTCGATTCCTTTGTCACCCACGACCGCCCGATCAGGAGTAACGGCAATCCAGATCGGACAAGGTTTCTGGACCGGTTTGGGCACGATCCGATAACCTTCAAGAGTATAGTACTTCCCCCGATGATTGACCTCATCGTCGCTCCAGATCTGTCTCAAAAGCTCGATCCCTTCTGTGAGGCGCCCCACCCGCTCATCTCTTTTCACGCCAAAAGCGCGCAGCTCGCCTTCGTGACCGCCGCCGATGCAGACGCCAAGGATGGTTCTGCCTTTGGACAGTTGATCGAGGCTGGCCCACTGAATCGCCGTCAACACCGGATGGCGCACCGGGAAACTCGCCATGCAGATCACGCCCAGTCGAACTTTTGCGGTGCGCGCGGCCGCAGCGCTCAGCATGACGATCGATTCGATCCGTGGCTTGTGGATGAAGCTGTCGCCAAACCAGACGGATTCGAATACACCGGACTGCTCGGCGAGCCTGGCAGCATCGAGAATCGTGTCGATTTTCGTGAGCCCGAAAAGCACGCCGCGATTGGGCAGGCTGAGACCCCATTTGACGGGCAGATTGCGCATGGCTTAAGTCCATCGCCAGTGTTAGGGAAACGATGACGCCTGTCAAGCAAATCGATCATAACGTCTGCTTGACACCCACGAAACACAAGAGGTATTGAAGTTATCAACGACTACCGTCAAGGAGAAAAAACCTATGGCTGGAATCAGATTCGGCGCGAGAATTCCCGCCTCGGGACCTGTATGCAGTTCCGATCGGGTGATCGAATCGACCCGAGAGGCCGAGAGTCTCGGTTACGATTCGGTCTGGATCATGGACCATATTCACAACTCTTTTGACAGGCATAAACAGTACCCCGTCGGCATGGGATCTTACCGGCACGCCGACAACACGCTCGACCCGCACCAGTTTGAGACCGTCGCCGTTTGTTCTTTTCTCGCAGGCGTGTCCAAAAAAATCGAGTTCGGCGTGGGTGTCATGCCGCTGCCCCTGCGCGACCCGGTCATCCTTGGGAAAGAGCTTGCCACGATGGACGCGCTTTCCGGCGGTCGATTCATCTTTGGCGTTGGCGTATCGAACGTTTCAGATAAAGGAGAATATAAAGCCGTCGGAGTACCCTTTCTTCCTTATGCCGATCGCTATGCCATGATCGGCGAATACATCGCCGCCATGAGAGAGATTTGGGAAAAGCCCAGCGCCTCGTTTCATGGTAAATACGTCAACTTCGACGACCTGGTCATCTACCCCAAGCCCGCCCGCCGTATACCCGTATGGGTCGGTTGCTATACGCTCGCCGGCGGCAAAGAGCGGCCGGCGGTGAAATTCGCCCTCGACCATGCCGATGGCTGGATATACGGCTTTTTAATGACTCCACAAATCATCAAATCGATGATTCGAGATTTCACCGACACTGCCCGGGAAGCAGGCCGGGATATTGCCAACTTCGATTGGTGCTTTCAACTGCGACTTAGCATCGGCGAGACAATGGAAGAGGCGCGGAAAAATGTCGCGTGGATCGCCCAAGATCAACCCCACATGGCCCGTTACGCGGGTTATATGTGGAAACACGAGGACACCTGGAGAGACGCCAAAGGCGCGGAAGAGGCGCCCGCGTCTAGCGTCGAAACGGCGGTCGTCGGTACTCCCGCCCAAATCCGCGACAAGGTCAAAGAGTTCATTAATGCCGGGGCCAACTATTTCGATCTTTGGTTCATGTATCCCACCTATGAGTCTCTCATGCGGCAGATGCGGCTTTTCGCAAAAGAGGTTTTGCCCGCGTTTCGTTGAACTCGCGCTCAGTTTCGCCTATCGGGCGCAGCGACGGGGAAAGAGAAATGGCGCAACAGAAAAGATTTCTGATCGAAGCCGGCTCTGAGACATGATCACGGGGTGTAAATAACTTCTTTGAGAACCATTACGGAGGTAACCAGAATGTCAAAGGATCTGCGAAGCTACCTGGATGAGTTATTGGAAAAACGGCCGAAGGACGTCGTCGTCGTCGATCGCGAGGTCGATCCGCGTTATGAAGCCAGTGCCATCGTCGAGAAGTTCGAACGGGAAAATAGGTTTCCGCTGGTCTTCTTCAAGAACGTCAAGAATTCCAAGATCCCGTTGGTAATGAATCTCGGCGCGACCTATGAGCGGCTGGCATTGTCCCTGGGCTCGCCGTCCGTGCCGCAGATGGTTAAGGACCTGGCTTACCGCGAGCATCGTCCGCTGCCGGTAAAGGAAATCTCCGCCAGAGATGCGCCGTGCAAGGAAGTGATTTTAAAGGGGAACGATGCCGACCTCGATCTTTTACCCGTGCTGACCATCAATGAGGGAGACGCCGGCGCGTATATCAATGCTGCTGCGCTGATCTGCAAGGAGCGCGGCACCAATGCGGTGAACGTGGGAATATACCGACACCAGAAGCAAGGTAAGCGGCAACTCGGACTCATGATCAACCCCGCCAATCATGGCAACTACATCCGTGCGGAGTATGAAGACCACAATGAGCCGATGGAAGTTGCGCTTGCTATCGGCCACCATCCGGCGTTGAATATGGCCGCCGTCACCAAGCAAGCCGGCGTCGGCCAGGAACTTGAGATCGCCGGCGCTTTTCTCGGGGAACCGCTGGAAGTGGTCAAGGCCGAAACGGTGAATCTCATGGTGCCGGCGCACTGCGAAATCGTCATCGAGGGCGTTGTGCCGCCAAAAAAACGGCAATACGAAGGCCCCTTCGGTGAGTGGCCGCATTACTACTATAAGGAAGGCGAGCAGCCCTACATCGAGGTTACCGCGATTACCATGCGGAAAAATCCTATTTATCAATGCATCCACAGCGCCCACTTCGAGCACAATATCATCGGCGCGGCGCCTCGATTGGGCAGCCTGTACAAGCGCATTCAAGAAGCCGTCCCCAGCACCACCGGCGTCAATATGCCGATCTCCGGCGCCGCCCGGTCTCACTGTTACATCTCGGTCAAAAAACGCGCCGAAGGCGAGCCGAAACAGGCAGCCCTGGCGGCTTTCGTGACGGATCCGAACATCAAGCTCGTTATCGTTGTCGACGACGATGTCGATGTATTTAATGAAACACAGGTTCTATGGGCGCTGGCCATGCGCTTTCAGGCCGACCGCGATCTTGTGATTATTCCCAACATCATCGGCTCGCATCTGAATCCCACCGCCTACGGCTACAACCGTATGGAAAAGGGCCCGATG
Source organism: Deltaproteobacteria bacterium (assembly GCA_020027655.1). Taxonomy (GTDB): domain Bacteria; phylum Desulfobacterota; class Binatia; order UBA9968; family UBA9968; genus DAIRFP01. Next base: position 3,998 of record JAHKKJ010000155.1, read on the forward strand.
GAGACGAAACTCATCTTCGATGCCACCAAGCCCATGCCGCCGTACGATTTTCCGAAAGAAGCGCAGGCACCGGACGAAGTGCTCAGAAAAATTGACCTGGCGCGGGATACGCGCCCTTACGAGCCAGGCAAAGATGACAAGATCATTACAGGAAAGTAAACACGAAAGGATGGTTCAAGCCGTTCAAATCGTTTGGGGATGACTTACGTCTTTAACCATTTTGAACGACTGGAACGATTGGAACGTTTTGAACTAGAGCCTTAGGCGAGGACAGATGGTTGAGGTCCAGCGGGTCTCGAAAACCTTTCAGAGGATCGGTAAGAACGGCGCCACAGAGCTAAAGGCGCTCTCGGACGTGACTATCTCCATTCGTGAGAAGGAATTCGTGAGCATTATCGGGCCGAGCGGCTGCGGCAAGACCACTCTGTTGAAAATAATCGACGGCCTCACGCCCTATGATGGCGGCGAGATTTTGATCAACGGCAAAAAAGTGACCGGGCCCGGGCCGGATCGGGCGGTGGTGTTTCAAACCTTCGCCCTACTGCCTTGGCGCACCGTGCTGGCCAACGTGGAGTTCAGCCTGGAGTTGCGCCAGCTGCCCAGGGAACAAAGGACGGCAACTGCACGCGATTATCTCAAACGCGTCGGGCTCGCGGATTTTGAGAATCACTACCCGCATGAGCTCTCCGGCGGCATGCAGCAGCGGGCTGGCTTGGCAAGGGCATTGGCGGTCAATCCATCGATACTACTCATGGACGAGCCGTTCGGTTCAGTGGACGCTCAGACTCGACAACTGCTGCAAGAAGAGTTGCTGGAGCTCTGGCAACGCGAGCAGAAGACCGTCATCTTCATTACCCATAGTATGGATGAGGCGGTTTACCTCGCCGACCGGGTTGTGGTTATGACACCGCGACCGGGGCGTGTCGCGGAAATACTCGACGTGCCTCTACCGCGGCCGAGAATCCCCGACGTTGTGCGACGCGATCCCAAATTCGTTGACTTGACCAATTACATCTGGGATAGCCTCAAAAAGGCGATGGAGAACCACCATTGAAAGCCCGAATAAGCGTGAACGTGCTCTCCATAGCTACGTTGGCTGTCCTCTGGGAGGTTGCGGGGCGGTTGATGGATACTACCCTCATACCCCCGCTATCGAATATCGCCAGCGCTTGGCTCCGCCTATTGATGAATGGCAAGCTGCTTGAAAACCTTGTGATGAGCCTCTGGACACTCGCTGCGGGCTTCTTTCTCGCCGTCATCCTCGGCGTGATCATCGGCGTGTTAATGGGTCGGTTCCGCCCGGTCGAACATTTCCTGGATCTTTACATCAATGCGTTGATGTCCGCGCCGATGACGGCGTTTGTCCCCTTGCTTATCATGTGGTTCGGCTTGGGCGTTGAATCGCGCATCGCGGTTGTCTTTTTGTTCGCCTTCTTTGTGATTGTCATCAATACGATGACCGGCGTAAAACAGGTCGATCGGATTTTCGTCGAGATGGCGCGCTCTTTTGGCGCGAAGGAACTGGAGGTTTTTTTCAAAGTTGTGCTTCCTGCGGCCATGCCCGCGATCATGGCGGGCGTAAGCATCGGCATGGGCCGGGCTGTCAAAGGGATAGTTACGGCCGAAATGTTACTCACTTTGACCGGCATCGGCGGTATGATCATGCAGTACGGCTCCGCCTTCGCGACGGATGCGCTTTTTGCCGTGATTCTTACGATTCTCATGGTCGCGATGATTGCAATGAAACTGGTCAAGATTGTGGATCGGCGATTGACGGGATGGAAAGCGGAGATTGCTATTGAGTAACTAGGAATAAAAAAGGAGGGCTGCTTATGACCAAAGCATTTGCCAGATCATCCGTATTGCTTCTGATGCTCACCCTCGGTTTCCTTTGGGGAGCGGAAGCGCAGGCACAGAAAAAAGTCAGATTCGCCTACCCATCTTCGGCGGACATGGGCGACATCCCATCGCTTCTCGCGTGGGAGCAACTAAAAAAACAAGGGATCGAGGTCATTCCCACCTTCTTTCCCAAAACAGACTTGGCTGTCCATGCGGTAGTCGCCGGAGAAGCCGACATCGGCTCTGCCGCCGGCATCGCGGTGATCAAGGCGGTTGAGAGCGGCATGAATCTCAGAATCATCGGCGAGCAGGTGCGCAACGAATGGCAACTCGTCACACCAGTCTCTCTTAAGGAACCCAAACAGCTGGACGGCAAACGGGTCGGTTACCACGGGCCGATCACAGTCACCGAAGCGCTGGTCAAATGGATGGCCAACCACTACAAAATCACTCCCACTTGGATGATCATCCCGGGCTCGGACGTCAGAGCCGAGGCCTTGATGCGCGGCCAGCTGGACGCCACGCCAGCAGAGATCGGCGATGTTTTGAATATCCTGCAAGCCAAACCCGGGCAGTTCCACATCTTGATTTCTTACGCGAAGGTTTTTCCTCAGCTCATCGGGTCGATGTACTTCGCGCGCGCGGATTACGTGCAGAAGAACGCTGCGACGGTGGAAAGTGTGCTCGAGGCGATACTGAACGCCCACCGTTCCGCTGAAGAGCGTCCGGGCCTGGTTAAAGAAAACGCTCTGAGGCTCTTGCCAGAAACCAAGCCCGCACTCATCGACGCCACCGCGGCAACCTATAAGGAACTTAGAATCTGGGACGTTAACGGCGGAGCCGGCAAGGAGCGGGGTGAGGCAAGCATTAAGTTCTTCGAGGAAGCGGGTTTGTTAAAAAAGGGCGCCGTAAGTTTTCAACAGGCATTCGATACCGGGCCCCTGGACAAAGTTTTAGACAAAATCGGGCGAAAGTAGGATTGCAAGCGGTGAAAGCCGGAACGGTAAGAGCGATTTCAGTTGTGAGTCTCGCGCTGCTCTGGGAGATCATAGGCCGGAGTCAGAACACGCACCTGCTCCCACCGCTTTCAAAAGTCCTCTCGGCGTGGCTGGAGCTGCTCGTCTCGGGGCAGCTCTTGCAGGCTCTCAAGATAAGCTTGCAGGCTCTCGTGCTGGGATATTTGCTGTCGGTGGGATTGGGTATTCCTCTGGGTCTTCTGATGGGAAGATACCGGCGGCTTGAACGCTTCCTTGATGTTTACATGACCGCCTTGCTGACTGTGCCGATGATTTCTTTCATTCCATTTCTGGTAATCGCCTTTGGGCTCGGCCTTCAATCACGGGTGTGGATTGTCTTCCTCTTCGCGTTTGTTTACATCGTGATGAATACGACCGCGGGCGTCCGTAACGTAGACCCGATCCTGACGGAAATGGCCCGTTCTTTCGGCGCGCGCGAAAGAGAACTCTTTGTAAAGGTGATTCTGCCGGCGGCCTTACCCATGATCATGGCGGGCGTTCGCCTTGGAATGGGCCGGGCCATTCTCGGCATGGTGACCGGCGAAATGATCCTGGCGGCCGTCGGCTTCGGCGTGATGCTGATGACCTTCGGCGCCTCGTTCAACACCCCCGCGCTCTTCGCGACGATTTTGACGGTTGTCCTTCTCGCCGTAGGGCTTCTAGCAGTCATCCAGTATCTCGACCGCCGGCTCATGCCCTGGCGGGCGGCGTCG
>JAHKKJ010000156.1 GCA_020027655.1 Deltaproteobacteria bacterium
AACCGCACATGGTACCCCAAACGTTCCAGCAGCCTAGTCGCGGAGATGGCGACGTTGGGCGTATTGAAATTATTAAAGGTGTCATGAAAGAGAACAACCACCCCTTTCGCCCCTTCGCCGTCTGCCTTGTGGTCATCAAACCAATCTTCGAACGTGACGCCGGCGAACTGGGGTAAGGGCCTCCTGCGGTCGATACCGGCAAATTTCTCCATAAACCAGCGATTCAATCTTGAACCTACGATCCAGTTTGACAATGGCGCAAATTGCGAACCGATACGGTTTAACCGCTCGATGCCGCCGAACATACGATTGCGAAGCTCATACTTGAGCTTTGCCATGTCCACGTTGGAGGGACACTCCGCTTTGCAGGCCTTGCATTCCAAGCAAAGATCCATCACATCATAGAGCCGTTTGCCGGTGAATTCTTCTTTCGGGACTTTCCCCGAGAGCACTGCGCGAAGCGCATTGGCTCTGCCGCGGGTCGAATGCTCTTCGTCCAAGGTGCCCATGTAAGACGGGCACATGGTGCCGTCGAGTTTCTTGCGGCACTCGCCCATGCCGCTGCACATCTCTACGGCCCTGACAAAACCGCCTTGGCCGCTGAAATCCAAGGTCGTATCCGGTTGCCAGGTCTTGTACTGCGGATTGATCTTCAGCGACTCTGTCATCGCAGGGGAGTCGACAATCTTTCCCGGGTTCATGAGACTGTTTGGATCAAACACTCGCTTCACTTGACGAAAGGCTTCATAGAGAACCGCTCCAAAAAGCTTTTTGTTGAAATGGCTGCGCGCCAAGCCATCGCCATGTTCACCCGACATAGCGCCATTGTACTCAAGGACTAGATCTGAAATCGCGTTAGCGATCGAAACCATCTTGGTCATCTCGCTGTGTTCCTTGAGGTTGATCAGCGGGCGAATATGCATGCAGCCGACGGAACAATGCCCATAGTAGCCGGCAATGGCATCGTGACCGGCAATAATCTCTCTGAAACGTTTGATGAACTCCGGAAGCTGCGCCGGCGCGACGGCAGTGTCTTCGACGAACGCGATCGGCTTTTTGTCGCCCTTAGTCCCGAGAAGCAATCCCAGTCCGGCCTTTCTTACTCCCCATATCGCTTTCACCTCTTCAGGCTTGAATGCCAGGCTGGCGGCATAGCCGATTTGCTCTCTCTTTCGAAGTTCTTCGAGTCTGTAGACCTGCTCCCTGACCGCGTCTTCAGTTTCACCCGCATATTCCACCATCAACAGAGAATCAGGATTCCCCTGCACAAAGCCCAGCTTCCTCGATTGCTCGATATTACCTCGGGCCAAGTTGAGAATCATCTTATCGGTGGATTCCATCGCATAAGGCGCAGTTTGCAAAACTACTTGAGAGCATTCCAATGCTTCTTGATCGCTGTAGAAGTGAATGACATCCATGGCCGTCCACTTGGGTTTCGGAACAAGACGCATCTTGGCCTCGACTACCGTAGCCAAGGTCCCTTCGGAGCCGACAAGAATGCGCGACAGGTTGAAGGGCTGGGGCTTGATGAACTCATCGAGATTATAGCCGGAGACTCGGCGCATGATCTTGGGATAGCGCGCCAGGATTTCGTCCTTATGTTCTCGCGCAAGGCGCGCAATCTCCCGGTAGACTCGGCCCTCGAGTGTGTCCGCCCTGCTCTTAGCCTCCATCGATTCGACGGATAAATCCTTCAGCACTACTTCGCTGCCATCGGAGAGCAAGACGGTGAGCTCCAAGACGTGATCCAGAGTCTTGCCGTAGGTAAGCGAATGAGCGCCGGCAGAGTTGTTGCCGATCATGCCGCCGATGGTGGCCCGGTTTGACGTCGAGGTGTCGGGGCCGAATTGAAGTCCCATCGGACGGACGTGAGCGTTGAGCTCGTCCTGAACGAGTCCCGGTTGGACACGGCACCAGAGTTCTTCCTGGTTCACCTCCAGAACGTTCTGCATGTACTTCGAGAAGTCGAGCACAATGGCGTGCCCCACCGCCTGCCCCGCAAGGGAAGTGCCGCCGCCGCGAGGTAATACCGGCACTTGGAACTTGTTGGCGATTTCGATCACCGCTTGTACGTCGCCCTTGTGACGCGGCACGACGACGCCGATGGGCTCAATCTGGTAGATGGAGGCATCCGTGGAATAGAGCAGACGGGAGTAATGGTCGAAATGAATGTCTCCTTCAATCCGTTTCCTGAGTTCGGCCACAATTTCATGATCCCTGGTGGAATTCGCACTCATATTTGTACCCCTTCAATCATGTCATACAACCACACTAGAAAAGGATCAATCAGCCAGCGCCGCTCGCGCGCGCGCGAAAATATTGTGAAACATCGGCCGCGTGAGTTTTCCGGTGAACGTATTTTGCTGGCTGGGATGATACGAGCAAATTAACGTCAGACCATTCGGCAGCACAATTGATGCGCCATGCCCAAACCGCGGGCGTGGTTTGGCCACCGCCCCGCCGTTCTGTTGATGCGCTGCAAGAAAGGAATCGAAGGCAATCTTTCCCAGCGCGATGACCACCCGGAGGCTTCCAAACAGTTTGAGCTCTTCAACGAGGTAAGGCCGGCAGCGCTCGAATTCAACTCTGCTCGGTTTATTCTCCGGCGGCGCGCACCGGACAGCTGCGGTAATATAGCAATCCGTCAGTTTCAGACCGTCATCGCGGTGAATCGAGTCCGGCTGATTAGCAAATCCCGCGGCATGAAGCGCTCCGTAGAGCCAGTCGCCGCTCCGATCTCCCGTAAATATTCTGCCGGTGCGATTGCCCCCATGCGCTGCCGGCGCCAACCCCACGATAAGCAGCCGTGCATTAGCATCGCCGAACCCCGGTAAAGGTCTCGCCCAATATCTTTTGCCTTGGTACCGCCGCGGTGGTTCTTTGGCGACTGCTTCGCGCCAGCGCACGAGCCGCGGGCATTTGCGGCAAGCGGTGATCCTTTGTTGAAGTTGTTGAAGACCATCCATGGCTGTCTGTTAGCACAAAGACGGGCCTATGGTCCATGTCGCTCTTCATCGTCTTTGTTAGTGTATGCAACCTCCAACTCTTGTGTAGGCTTATCCGGACTTTTTTATGTGCGCTCACCTTTATATCGCCAGACCAAGAAAAATTTCTTGTCTCTGATTTCTTACTAAGAATTCCCTCAATAGACCCTGTAGGCATAAGAGGGGGACATCGATATGACAAATAAAACTTTTCTAGTCATTCACTCCGCAAAAGCAAGAAGCTGGAACAAGGATTGCTCGGGGGTGAGGGTAGCGCTCTTTCAGTACCATCGACGGCTATCGCGAGGCGCGCTCTCAAACCATCACAAACTACAAGTTCGATAGTTTCGTACAGGGAGGAAAAGAATGATCTCCAACCGAAGCCGCTTTCAATCGCTCTGTCACACTTTTTTATTCATTGTTGCAACCATGATCTGGCACGAAAAGATCGATGCCGCGTCACTCCAACTAACTTGGGCTGACAATTCTCAGAACGAAGATGGTTTTGATATTGAGCGTAAAGCGGGTACCAATGGCGTGTTTTTAGCGCTCCTAACCGTGGAGGCTAATCAAAAGTCGTATACCGACGCCAATCTCTCGAACGGCACAACTTACTGTTATCGAGTACGCGCCTTCAACAGCATCGGCGGTTCGCCCTACTCCAACGAGGCCTGCGCGACCACTTCTGCTTCGGCGCCAGCCCCAGGACCAAGCGCCAATACTATTTCCACCAATATCGCCAATGGAGCGGTTCTAAGCGGTTCTGCGGTTATCTGGACGGCCGTTCCTTCCGGCGTTCCGGTTCGCGTCGAATTCTTCATTGACGGGACTCTTGGCACAACGGAATTGCAATCCCCGTATCAATTCAACGGTGATCCTTCGGGAACTCTCAATACAAACACCCTCGCAAATGGCTCCCATCAGCTCAAGGTCCGCGCGACCTATACCGACAACTCTATCGCCGAACGAACGGTTGGTGTCACGGTTTCAAATACGCGGCGGCGCGGAAGACACACCTAATTTTGCTCAAGGCGGGCTATCTTCTCTTCCTTCACCGGTTCATCGCAGCCGTCAATCTCCGCGGGGCGTTTATTCAGTTTTGAGATTGCGCCGTCGCGCGGAGTACGGGCACTCAAACTCCGTGCATACTCAACACCGTAGAAACAATCATATCGATGCTCACTCTTTGGCATTTTGTTCTTGCCATCACGATACTTCTTCGTTAGTATTTGACCATTCGCTGGCCGCAACCCACGAAGCGTAAAGCCTTACCATGATGTGCGAGTGGAACCGAACATAACCTTGCAGCAAAGTTTTTCCCAACCTGACTCGTCGTTGACAATACCTCGCGCACCAACTGTTTAGGTTTCCAAGAACCCACGTGTGGAGGACCGTATGTTTAGTCACAATCCGCTTATCCTCAGGGGCGCCTTACAAGAACGAGAATTGCTGGACAAGCTTTTCCGCATTCTCTTTAAAGTGATCCATGAAATTCCGACAAGCAGCGAGAAGGAAACGAGTGAAGCCCTGATCCGATCTCGTAAGCTGATCTCTGAAGCCTCCTTCAAAGCCGCTGCGATTTCCGGAGCCCTCGCGCTGCCGTCCGGTCCCTTGGGATGGTTGACGATTCTTCCGGATCTTGCTGCGATCTGGCGGCTGCAGGCACAAATGGTCGCCGACATCGGCGGCGCGTTCGGCAAAAAAGGAAAGCTCACGGAAGAATCGATGATCTACTGTTTGTTCCGCCACGCCACCGCGCAGGTCGTGCGCGACCTCGTGACACGCATGGGGGAAAGAGTTGTCGTACAGCGCGGCTCGTTGCGAGTGGCTGAAAACGTGTTGGAGAGCATCGGGATCAAGCTCGTTCACCGCGTGGCGCGTGGCGGTCTCTGGCGACTCCTGCCTGCCATCGGCGCTCTGGTGGTCGCGGGCTACGCCTATTACGACACCGACCAGGTCGGCCAAACCGCCATCGAGTTCTTTAGCAAAGATATCGAGTTCAAGTAATCGTGCTCCAAATTCGAAACTCGAAATCCGAAATGCGAAACAATTTCAAATGGTCAAAAATCAGAAAGGTCCAAACATGCCCGTTTCGGATTTCGTAATTGGGATTTAAGTCTTTAGGTTTGTTTCGGATTTCGGTATTCGAATTTCGGATTTTGTTGCGCTAGCTTCTTGCCGCGATAAACATTGGTGAAGTGGTTCTGTCGAACATTCAAAACGTAAGAAACTAAAAGATACGCATGGAGGAAGGCAATCAGATGAAACGATGGCCTCGGGTTTTATTCTTGGTCTCTGTAACTCTATTCGTGACAATCGGCGGCATGGAATTTGACTCGGACGGCGATGATTCCGTCGGCCTCGCTTATGCGGAGGAGCAGGACCGCGACTCGACGTATATCGCTCCGTTCGTGCCCACACCCCAAGAAGTGGTCGATCGGATGCTGGACTTGGCTCAAGTCAGCCAGGGGGACCTTCTTTACGATCTTGGATCGGGAGATGGAAGAATCGTGATTACAGCGGCCAGACGATACGGGGCCCAGGCCGTTGGTTTTGAGATCGACCCTGCGCTGGTGACACATTCAAAGCGCAATATCAAAGAAGCCGGCGTGGAGGCTCTTGCCGAAATTCGCGAGCAGGACGTCCGCGCCGTGGACCTATCGCCTGCCAGCGTGGTGACGATGTATCTGTATCCGGGAGCCAACCTGCGCCTGAGAGCCGCGATCATGCGCCAGTTGAAGCCGGGCTCCAGGGTGGTTTCTCACGACTTTAGCATGGGGGATTGGCAGCCCGATCGGGTGGAGCGGATCACCGATTCGGCCGGCTTCGTGCGAACGATCTATCTTTGGCGCATTGGAGATTCGAGCGCGCGTTGAGATGATGGGCTTGCGTCTTTATCTCTGAGAGCGCAAAACAAACTGGATGTGATGTTGACCAGTCCTTATCTATGCGCCAAAGTAGGCTTAGACAAAGGGGGACTGCCAGTGCCTCAATATGACATTTACGTGCGCTGCGTCGAATGTGGTGCCGTGCATCCCATGCGCATTCGCATTCATTTAGACAACGGTCCGTTGGAGAAACAGAGTATCGCCGAAACTTACCCAGGAAAGACTCGGCCTCCACAACTTCAGGCGCTCGATGGCCACAAAACCTTATGTTTAAAAACTGGACGAATGTTCATACAAGAAAACCATGATCACATATTCTTAGTACCCAGCTACAGTTCCGAACGCATCACCTAAACTCGAGTCCCGCTGCAGGTCAAACCCAACATAGACTCTGATTTGAGAAAAAAGTCAGCGGGCTAGCATCCGAAATCGGACAATTAGTACAAGCACTGCGAGGGAGCTGCCGATCGTGACATAGGCTGGCAATTTGACACCAGGAGCTGCCAAATTGTCTGACGATGCCCTCCAAAAAACTACGCATTTCTATGCTTTTCTTCATGGCGCGCCCTTTGCTCTTTTATGTAGGGCATGCATACCGCCCACAGGACCCTACTGCCACAAGGTATCTCCATTACGAATTCGGAAGTAGCTAACGTCTATCTCGCGCGGGGTGAAGTAGCTGAGACCGAGGAGCAATGGGGATTCGCTCTCGAGAATTACGGAATCGGCCTGTCACTTTTGCCGAAAGATACCAAGACGAGATATTTTCTTTTCAACAATGCGGCCCATTGCCTTAACGCGCTGGAGCTTTACTCCGAAGGAGAGAGCTACTGCCGTCGCGCTATCGACATAAACCCGACGCGACCGGAGGCTTACGGGAATTTAGCGGTTTCCCGTCACGGTCAAGGCAACTTGAGAGGCTCGGCGTTGTGTTTAGTCGAAGCTATCAAAATTAATCCCTCCGATGAGCGCCCAGTGCGGCTTCTCAAGCAGCTGTTAACGGACCATCCCACACTATCGCTCCAATGCTCTCAGATCGCGTGCGAGCTGGAAGTGATAGAGGGCAGATAAAAATTTCCAACGCTCCCCTTGCCATATTGGGGTTTCTCAACCCAAACCTTGTTCTTCCTCCGCGAGTTTCGGGGCAACCGACTCGGTAAGCTATAGCGATCGTCCTTACCCTAAGCTGCGTCGCGCGGTTCACAGTGTTCCGGTGAAATCTCAAGCACTATTTTCACGCCCAAAAACATAAATTCAGATTCGGCAACGCCGAGCCCGGTACGCGGCGAGCCGACAACGAAACAAAGTTTTCTGGAAGAGGTGCTGATAACTGCGTAAGAAATAATATAAACTTCCTCGATGGGGAAAAACTCAACCACCTACCCCGGCTTCGCACTTTTTGCTTGAGAACAGGAACCGCTAAAGCACTAAGGAGGAGACGAATATGGCTGAACCAAGTTACCGCATAGAAAGGGATTCCATGGGCGAAGTTAAAGTCCCCAAAGAGGCCTACTACGGCGCCCAAACGCAACGGGCAGTTGAAAATTTCCCCGTAAGCGGCATCGGCTTCCCGCCGGAATTTATTCACGCCTTGGCCACGACTAAATACGCTCCGGCCGCAGTCAATGAAGAACTCGGACTACTGGAACCGACGATCGCGGATGCGATCCGCAAAGCGGCTGCCGAGGTCATGGAAGGAAAACTCGACAAGGAATTCGTCGTCGACATTTTTCAAACAGGCTCCGACACATCGACCAACATGAATGCCAATGAGGTTATCGCCAACCGGGCGCTGGAGCTGCTAGGTAAGCCGCCGGGCAGCAAGGACATTCATCCCAACGATCATGTGAACATGGGCCAGTCCAGCAATGATGTG
>JAHKKJ010000699.1 GCA_020027655.1 Deltaproteobacteria bacterium
GCATGAGTTCGGCGTTGCCCTCGCCTGCCGCGAACACGATCGAGCGCGGCTGAAAAAGCGCGTCCGCGATGTGCACTTGTTAGCCAGCGAATCGAAGGTCAGAGACATCATAGGAGAAGATGCTCTTGCGGTAAGGAGACGCCAGCGCGTTAAGAAGCGAGCCGGTTGCAACAACCGGCTCCGCCAGCGCATAGACAGCAAGGGCCGAACCTCGGAGTGCCTCCGGCCACATTGAGTTCGAAAGCTGTTGGGGCGGTGTTGACAATAGTCCTCCCTTTGCAAGTAGCGGCATGAATCCCCAAGACAGGGCCCGCGCCGCCATTGACCCTGAAGGCAGCCAAAGGTGGCATCGGTCGGAAAGAACCAGCGCTGCGCGCAGGTCCGGTTCTATTTCTCCGGCCAGACTGCGTCGCCAGCGCTCCGGCATTGCCTTGGTCGATTGCACGGCTGTGAAATCACGGACCCCACGTAGCGCATATTTTCCTCCTCCGTGGATGATTCCCTGTGCCTGAATCGTCTGGCCGCACCCTAGAGCCGTCGATTCTAGGAGAATTGCAAGATACCCTGCGCGGCGAAAGCGGTCCAAACACCAGAGTCCAGCAGCCCCTCCCCCGAAGATGAGAAGATCTAGCTGCATCTGTCAGAGGAGTCGAACACAGTTGTCAATGGTAGCCGGGAAAAGCTTGCGCAGGAGATAGGCGACAACATCAAGCAGCCTGTCCGCTTTGCCTAGCATACAGTCTGCTTTTAAACGCTGGTTTTTACGGACGGAGACTGTCCCTTCAGCGTGCTTTCCGCAACCTCGGACAATAGCTGATCCTGCTCGTGGTTTAGGGCAAAAACTCGGAATTGGACAACCTTGGACGGGATAAATTCGAAAAGCTCGGCCAGGGACTCTTTGGTAATCTCACCGGTGGAAGGGTCGAAGATGTGAATTTGTTTCTTTCCCATAGCGAACGGGTTTTCCGGTCGTGGATCTTGGGTGGCCATGTCTACCCGAAACACTAGGTCTCGCGCAGCCGGCGGTAACGCTGAGCGAATTCTCTTTTCCCAGTCAGCGTCTTGTATCAAAGCCACTCCATAGCGAAGCTCGTTGAGAGACAGGGTCCGATCATAGGCCATCTTCCATTTGACTTCGCGGTGGAGGACGGTTTCCCATTCCTTGGCTACTGCCGCGAGTTCGCCCTTGTTTCGGCGCCAACGGGAAACTTCTTCAAGCAATGACCAGTCCGTCAGGTAAAGATACTCGTCCATATGCTCGGCAGGGTTGCCTGGAAAGAGGACACGCATAGTTTCGGGAAAAATTTCTCTTAAATGTAGATCGATGGCTCGCGTTGTGCGGTGATAATAAACATTGGTGTAGAGATAGAGGCGTGTGTTTAGAAACATCGTCAGCGCGCTATTACCCGCCTTATGCAAGGTAAGGCCCTTGGGCGAGAAAAACGTGTAATGGATGAGGCGTGCACGATCTACGGGGCCGACGGCGACGCCGCACATGTAGGAATCTCGCGATACGTAATCCAGATTGTCGAAGGTAAAGATGCCGCTCGTGAGAGGCTCCAGAAACCTTACCCATTTCGGTTTGCGATGGTCTTCCTTGCCATCTTTCTTAATCGGGAACGCGATATCTTCAGGTCGCAGCTCCTCGCCTGAATCAAACGGGCCACTGGGACTGCGCCGCAGCTGGCTAATAATCTCGCCGAGATGGTTTTGGATGATGATCTGTCCGAGATCCTCGTGGGTTAAGTCGTATGCGGAGAGGAAATTGTCATCGAAAAAATGGCCAAAGGGTCCATGTCCCACGTCGTGCAGAAGCCCTGTAACTCGCATGTATTCTTCAATGAAGGGAGCCGACGGGCACTCGTCGCCAAGCACTTTCTTTAGAGAAGGATAAAGATGTTTTGCGAATTCTCCCGCCATGTGCATGGCACCAAGAGAGTGCTGAAAGCGGCTATGTTCAGCGGAGGGATAGACCCAACGAGCGCTTTGCAATTGATAAATGTAACGCAATCGCTGCACCCACGGGGAATCGATGAGCGCTTTTTCGGTTACTTCGGATTTGTTCAGCGGTACGGTGAATTGAATGTAACGGTGGATGGGGTCCGCGATCAGCGCAGTTCCCTCGTATTCGGTGTCGGTGAGCTGCGTCATGAGTTTTCAGATTTCAAAGATCAACTGTGCGGTCCACTGATCGCCGGTCTTTTGCATTCGGCTTTGGTGGTAAGCGATGCCAAGAATCTCTTTATTAATCTCGTGGCGATCGGGATCGATCTTCTCGCCGCATACTTCCGCCTTCACCAGAGTATCTTTTGCCTCCCGGATGTAAAACTCCTTCAGCAAATAGCCGCTTCCCTGATAGAGATACAATAGCTCGCGCATCCAATTGACCATGAGGTCATCCCGGTCCGCCCCCTCTACCTCCAGAGGCACACGATCCTTTATATCAACTTTCTCGACATCAGTCATGACGTCGAAAAGTGCAAAAGCGGAATTGGCGAAGAGATCGGCTTGAGAGTTACCCGAGATCCTTACAGCGATCTCAGATTGCCGAGGCGTTAGACGGTATCTCTTTTGGTTCTCCATGATTCATGAGCCTTTGGCGTTCATCGCGGTTGCTTGGTGTTTCTTCACAGCAGGCATCTGCCAGCGTGCACTGACGGTCCTTGGTTAATTTGTGGTCTGATCACTGGGTTGGCGTTGAATTGGCACGAGAGAACGTTTTCTTGTGATATCGGCGGGTTGGCGCGTCCTCTTTAGCGTTGTTGGAGAAGGCCATGCTCCTCTGTCCGGTTTGGAGCAGATAGTCTGTTGTCTTTTGAAATTCTCTTCTTTGGTACTTTCTCTAAGTCTCTGGCTCGCGGCTTATGCACTGAGCTTATTTATACCCGGTTTATGAGGCTCGCCGCAAATCCCGCTCCAAAGCCATTATCGATATTGACCACCGTTATGCCAGACGCGCATGAATTAAGCATTGCCAGAAGCGCGGCAAGTCCGTTGAAACTCGCCCCATATCCGACACTAGTCGGCACCGCAATAACCGGCTTGTCGATTAGCCCGGCAACCACACTCGGCAACGCCCCTTCCATG
>JAHKKJ010000700.1 GCA_020027655.1 Deltaproteobacteria bacterium
GGTCGGCTCCAGCACAACGGTGCGGATAATGTCAGCCGCCACCAAAATTTCAAGGCCCAGCAGCAAAGCGCGGCCGACGCGATGCCGAAAGTCGGTGTATGTAGTCTTGTCCACCTGCCGCACCAGGATCTTGATCGAATAGGATACCGTCGCGAAGATGATCACCACAACGATGATCACCACCGCGAGTAGCTCGATCCCCGTGGCAGCATATGCCACCCAGTTCAACATCCCTTCGAGGGGAGCGTCCCGCGGGGGTGTTACCATACCTTCCATCATCGCTCTGGTCCATCAACCCACAATCTCCGGACTCATTCTCCCGCCAAACCGAACTTGGCGCCCTTTGCGCCTTTGCGCGAGACAATTCTTCGGAACTCTTTTCCCGCCAAGACGCCAAGCTCGCCAAGGCCCCTCACCACCTAACCAATTTTTCTTCGCGGCCCCTACCTTGATTTCTCCGAACTTGGCGAACCCTTCGACTGCGCTCAGGACATGCTTTGCGCCTTTGCGCGAGGTAATTCTTCTATTCGTTTTGGTTCTCCCGCCAAGACCGGCGACCTTTTTCGTTTAACGTAGCGCTCCGAATTAATCTACTTATTTACCCGAACGATGCAGCGAAAGCCCAGATGGCAAGTCGACGTATCGATGGGCTGGGCCATGCGCGCCGCCGGACGGTAGCGCCGGCAGTAGTTCGGCGCGCACAAATGTGACCCGCCTTTCATGACTTTGCGGGGAATGCGGATGTCGGGCATGTTCGGATCATAGCTCTTGTCTCGTTCTCCACCTCTCGGGTTGAAGCTCGCGCAGCAGGATTGCGGAATCTCCTTATGCTCTTGATACCAGTCTGTGGTCCACTCCCACACGTTGCCGGCCATCTCGTAGAGTCCGTAGCCATTCGGCGGAAACGATCCCACCGGCGCCGTCCCCTCGAAACCGTCTGCTTTGAGGTTCTGCCAGGGAAACTCACCTTGCCAGGTGTTGGCCATCTGTTTGCCGTTCGGCGTGAATGCATCGCCCCAGACGAACTCGGCACCGTTCAATCCTCCGCGCGCGGCGAACTCCCACTCGGCTTCCGTCGGCAGCTCTTTGCCGATCCATTTGGCATAGGCTTCAACGTCCTCGTAGGCGACGTGCACCACCGGGTGTTTTGCTTTTCCCTTCAAAGAACTTGCTGGTCCCTCCGGATGCCGCCAATTGGCGCCCGGAACGTAGATCCACCAGTTGTAGCAGTCTCGCAAATCCACCCGCTGGCGCGGTTTATTGAAAACGACGGAGGCGGGCACAAGCAACTCCGGTTTAGCGCCAGGATAATCCTCCGCTTTCGGCGCCCGCTCAGCGGATGTCACATGCTTGGTCGCCTCGACGAACTTGCGAAATTCTTCGTTGGTCACCGTGTGCTCATCCATCCAAAAACCCTCGACAGTCACTTCGTGCGCCGGTGCTTCCTCCGGATAGTGCTTGTCCGATCCCATGAGAAAAGTGCCGCCCGGAATCCACACCATGTTTTCGAACGGCGGCTTAGTCGGCGCTTCCGACTGTGCCTGTTTGGCCGAAGCCATAGTCACGCTATCGCTCATAACTTCTTCCCCTCTCTCATTTCTCTAAACTTAGCGTCCTTGGCGTCTTTGTGCGAGCCAATCTTCGGATTTTTTCTCCCGCCAAGACGCTAAGGTCGCAAAGAAGATTATTTTGTCTCCGAACTCGGCGCCGTTTGCGCCTTTGCGGGGGATGAATTATCTTTCTTGCGCTAAGACGCGAGGTACGCAAGGCCCTTTCCACTTAACCAATTTTTTCGTGGCTCGATAGTAGCATTCAATTTCGCGGTGGCGCGAGCTCCTCCACTTGGCTTAACCGCTTCATCGCTTCCGCCACCTTGAGTGTCTGGTAATTGATATTGGAGACGGTCAGGCTGCTGCCGACCTGGTACGGATACTTCATGAAGTCAGTGAAGAACTCTTTAAGCTTCTGCACCGGCACGAAGAGCCAGATGTTGTCCTTCTCCGAAAGGCTTCGCAGCTGGCGCAACTTTTCTGGAGATCGTTCATCGTGGACGCAGCATTTGACGAATAGTATTCCCACCACGAATGCCAGTACGTAGGGGCGGGTTTAAAACCCGCCCCTACATTTTTGCGGTGACTTTACTTCTTGCTTCGTGGTGAAATCTGCTTTTCTCGTCGTAGCGCGTTGTCAACGACCGATGGAGTTACCACTCTTTACTACCGGTGCGCTCCCACCGGCGTCCCGCCTGTCGCCAACCGGCTTGCAAGTCCCTTGAGACGGAAGCCCAGCGCGATCAACAGGATGCCGAAGAAGATGGCGAAGCTGCCAATCAACCAAATCACTGCAAGGGCGCCGGCTCCGGGTTGCAAAAACATCAGCACGCCGAAGAGAATCGATACCAAGCCGGAGAGCCCAAGCAGCCACTCGTTCTCAATATGTTTCCGCAACCGGATGGCCGCAGCGATCTCGAAGATACCCATCAGCACCGCCCAAGAGGCAATGAACAGGAGAAGTACCAGCGCCGTCATGCCCGGCCAGAGAAAAGTTACGATGCCAGCAGCAATGCCGAGGATACCGACCACGATGAGTGATGCCATCGGTTTGCCCTCTTCATGCATCGTGTACGCCGCTATGAGCGCCATCACGCCATCCGCGATCGCGTAAACACCCCACACGAGGACGAGCGCAGCCAACGTAATGCCGGGCCAGATGAACGCGAAGATCCCAAACAGCACGGCGAAGAGTCCGCGCAGGACGATCCAGTACCAGGCACGAGCCAAATTTCCCAGCATAGATGCGACAGCCATATTTCCCTCCTTTGTGCCGCGCCTATTTACCCGCATCGAATGCGGCGTGTTCGGTGTGGATGAGTGGATCGGCCAATTGCCGCCGTCAACTCACCTGCCGATCCTGCCCCCGCTTTACTTATCGCAATTTGCTTCTTTGCGCGAGCGTAATCTCCGTCCTATTCCTCCCGCCAAGCATGTCCTGAGCAACGTCGAAGGAACGCTAAGCACACAAAGGCCCCGCCACCCAACCATTTTTTCTTCGCAGCACCTACTTTGATTCCTCCGAACTTGGCGAAC
>JAHKKJ010000701.1 GCA_020027655.1 Deltaproteobacteria bacterium
AGCTCGGCGGCAAGCTCAGGAAACCGCTCGCGCTTCCCCTCCCCATATCGGTACTCGAAGGCGATGTTCTGTCCTTCTATGTAGCCACGCTCGCGCAGAGCCAGCCGAATTGCCTCGGAACGGATGGAATCACCAGCAGCATCGCCCGGCACCAGATACCCTATCCGAGGGACTTTCTTCGCCTGCTGCGCTTCGGCGAGATGGAAGCAAATCAAAACTGGGGCAGTGAGGAGAAAAAGAATGACTTTGTGACTCATGCGGGGGTTCCCTCATATTGGCTCTCTCCCGGCGGGAGAGGAATTTTTCGAGGCTAATCTGCTAATCTATAGATCGCAAATTCGAAATCAAAGGCTCAACCCGGAATGACTTGGTTGGGCCGAAGCA
Source organism: Deltaproteobacteria bacterium (assembly GCA_020027655.1). Taxonomy (GTDB): domain Bacteria; phylum Desulfobacterota; class Binatia; order UBA9968; family UBA9968; genus DAIRFP01. The sequence continues at coordinate 385 of JAHKKJ010000701.1, forward strand.
TTACGACTCAGAGTTACTGCCGAACCAGGTCTTGTCTGGCAAACACGGAAGCGTCTTGCTTATTTCACCGCTGGTCACATCTGTCAAGCTCGGCTTCGTCTATTGTTAACAGACATAGGGCAAGCCTAATGCCAAGACCGAAGCAATAAGAAGATCTTAAAAGTATCTAAAATGACAGTGGAATTCTCGGGTCGGAATTTGGTTCGGCCCAAGAGAAACCGGTGAAGCGTAGTCAATTTGATATACCCCCGTAGCAAATTTGATGCACCGCACTACAGGCACTCAGAACCCTAGGGCACAGCCGCCCTTGCGCGGATCCGAGCCGCCGATGAAGGCGCCGGATTCGGGATGAATCATGATCGCGTGGGCGCCGCCGAAGGATTCCGCAGCGCCGGAGACAATCTGGTGGCCTCTGCGCTTCAATTCTTCAACTGTCGATTCGGGAATAGCCGGCTCCAAGCCTGCCTTCACGCTTTCCATATGATTGAAGCGGGGCGCTGCAATCGCTTCTTGGACCGTCATGCCGAAGTCGATGAGGTTTGTGATGATCTGCACCTGAACCTGGGGTTGGACGTGGCCGCCTTTGAGACCGAGAGCAGCAAACGGTTTGCCGTCCTTCATGATCAACCCCGGCATCAGCGTGTGGACACAGCGCTTGTGCGGCCCGACGCAGTTAGGATGGTTTTCATCGAGCGAAAACAGGTGCCCGCGGTTCTGCAAGATAATTCCGGTCTCCGGCTCGACCACGCCAGAGCCGAAGCCCATGAAGTTGCTCTGGATAAAAGAAACGAGGTTCCCTTCACTGTCCGTGGCGGCAACGTATTCGGTATCGGCACCGCGCGCCCCCTCTTTTGTTCTCCCCCGTCGCGGGGGAGACACAGAGGGGGTTCTGCTCGGTGGCAATGTCTCAAGTTCATCGACGACTCTGTCCATTCGGATTCGCGTGAGTAACGTTTTCACGCGCTCGGGCGAGAACAAATCTTTCACTGATACCTTCATATAATCCCGATCCGCCAGATAACGATCCCGGTCGGCAAAGGCAAGCTTCTTCGCCTCAATCATGAGATGCAACGCGTCGGCGCTTTGTGCTCCCATCGCCTTCACATCGAAGCCTTCCACAATCTTCAGCATCTCAAGTGTGACGAACCCGTGCGTAGCCGGGGGCAATTCGTAAATATCATAGCCACGGTAGTTCGCGGTAACCGCCTCCACCCAATCCGAGCGATGATCAGTAAAGTCTTTGAGCGCAAACAAGCCGCCTTGCTTATCCGAACAGCGGACGATCTTCTCGGCAATGTCGCCCTTGTAAAAAACATCTGCACCTTCGTCGGCAATCCGCCGCAAGGTTTTCGCCATACGTGGATTCTTAAAAATCTCTCCGGCTTTCGGCGCGCGCCCGTTCACAAGATAGTTGATGGCGGCTCCCTCGTCGTCTTGTAGACTGGCTTCCGACTCCTGCCACGACTGAGCCGTAAGTTCGGCGACAGGGAATCCTTCTTCAGAATACTCAATCGCTGCTTGCAAGACTTTACCTAGCGGCATCGCGCCGCAAGCACTCAAAAGTATGGACCATCCATGCACGGCGCCCGGAACCGTGACTGAATGAATACCCCTCTGTGGCATCCCCTTAAAACCGTTCTTGCGGCAGAAATCGAGATTGGCTGCGTACGGCGAGCGACCACTGGCATCCAACGCCTTGAGCGCTCTCTCCTTGGCGGAATAGAAAAGTGCGAAGGCGTCGCCGCCGATACCGAGAGAGCCCGGCTCCACCACTCCCAGCACCGCCGCCGTCGCCACCGCGGCATCGATGGCATTGCCGCCCTCCATCAAGACCCGCACTCCCGCGAGGGTGGCAAGCGGCTGGCTGGACACAACCATCCCGTTTTTGGCAAAAGTACTAAATTTTTCTGGCATAGAAACCTTTCAAATCAGCAAATCAATGACGCCACTTCGGGACAAAGGGACTTCAGTGGGTGTTGCTTTTTTCTCCCCCCTCGACGGGGGAGAACGAAAGAGGGGGTGAGTGATTTGAACAATCAAAACTCCCCTATTTTCACACCCCCATCTTAATCTTCCCCCGTCAAAGGGGGAAGAAGTCTAAGAACACCCTTGATGTATTTCGAAAGGTAAATGATAGAGTGTTTTGAGTCTAACCTGAAACCCGAAACTCGAAACTCGAAACCCTTCTGAGCTGCTACGCCGCTTGCGACTCAGCGATTCTCATCATCGCTGTCGCCAGCGCGCTCCGATAAGCGCGATCGATCGCGAGACTGTCTTGCGCCGCGCGGATGACGGCCTGTGCCGTCGCTTCGTCGATGATGTAACGGTCGTAGATCGGCTCGAACATGTCGGAATGATCCTCATCAGCAACCATGTGGACCTTGGTATTGATATCGAGGGTTTCAATCGTGCCGCCCAAATCGGCAACCTTTTTGTGGGCGTATCGCTCTGTAAAACCACCGCCTTTGACAATCGCCGGATTGTTTTTGCGTTCCGTAATGTGATTCACCGTCAAGGCTTCAATCCATGGGCGCGTTGTCGACAGGTACATCCAGGCAAAAATCGCGGCCCGCGCGCCGGGCAGAAGATTGGCTTCCGCGGTTGCCGCCGCCATCTGATCATCGGTCAAATGGGCCGAGCCCATTCGCTTGTCATAGATCAACTCGTCTTTCTCGTGCTCCCAGATCGCCCGCTTGACATC
>JAHKKJ010000702.1 GCA_020027655.1 Deltaproteobacteria bacterium
CGCGATCTCCACTTCCGGGCGGCGCGTGAGCGGCCGGAGCCAGAGCGAGTTGTAGAGGACTTGCACATCGATCCCTAACGCGTCCATGTGTCTCAGCCGTTGGGTCACATCGCTAAGCTCCCGGGCTTGCACCGGAGTTCCCACTTCCCGGCCGAATCTTTTGACATGCTCTTCAGATTGCTTCTCGTTGGGCGAGGGAAACTTGGGGCCGAGATCCTCGCCGTCGAGAACCCAATGCTGGCGCTCGGGATTGTCCGGCTCGGCCACTAACGTAGGGCGATATTTTTCTTCGCCGGCCTCGAGATAATCCCATACGCGCTCGTTCTCTACCACATGCGCGTCCGCGTCGATCACGTCCGTTTTTACATTTGCCGTTAACATAGGACCTCCGTCGTTAAAAGCATTACCCAACATCGGCTCCGCTGTCTAGAGGTTGGTTTGGGCCACCATGAATTGCACAGTTTGCGATTTTCTGATCGCCGATTTTGTCAGCTCGTTTCTCCCAGAGTCACGGCCACGTCGTCCTTGCTCACCTCGAACTGTGTGCCAAAGCGGGCGGAGATTTTCTGTATGTCCTTGACGATCTGTGGAGCCTGGGACGGTTGAAAGAAGTCAGGCGGGCCGTTCCCCTTGTACAGTCCGGGGACAAAGGAGAGACGTTGGAGTTTGCCATCGTGGACATGGCAGCGCACCAGCATGGCCAAGAGGACAAGGTCGGGGCGCTTCTGGTAGTGAAGGTCGTGAACAAAATTGCCCAGAGAGTAGAGTATGGGCTTGCCCTTGTACACCTCAATGGCCTGGAGAACGTGAGAATGATGGCCGGCCACCATGTCTGCGCCGGCGTCGATAGCGAAATGGCCCATCTCTGTCTGGTATTCCGTAAGCTCGCCGGTTCCCCCAGTAGCGGGTGACACACCCCAGTGCCAGGACACAATCACCACGTCCGCTTCTTTTCGCGCTTTGCGAATATCCTCTTCCAGAGCCGCACGGTCCGCGCCGCGATCAGGAACCGTGTGGATGATCGGTGGCGAGCCTGGCACATGGTGAACCCGAAGCCGGGGCTCGTAGAAAGTCTGGACGGAATAGTAGGCGATACCGCCCCTGTCTTCTGTGGCTGGCGCGGTGAGGGGATCGCACACCGAGGCGCGGCAGACAAAAGCGACCTTGGTACCGTTGCGCTCGATGATGGCGGGCTTTCGTGCTTCGGCGAGATTGCGGCCGCCGCCCCCGTAGACGATGCCAGCCTTATCCAGGACGTCCAGGCAACGCAAAAAAGCATCTAGGCCGTGCCATGTGCTTGGATTGTTGGCGAGGTTCATGACATTGAAGCCTGCCCGGACGTAGGAGTCGAACATCCACTCATCGGTTCGAGGGTGGTGGTCGTGGTCATGGGGCGCGAGATACTTGGCATCAGCCACCACGGTTTCCAGGTTGCAGAAGGCGATGTCTACGTCTTTGAGCAGATGCCGGGCAGTGGCGAAGGCGGAATCGGGATCGGGGCGACCCACGAAGGTATCGCCCACCAGCACCATATTGACGTCACTCACAATGGGCCTCAGCTGTGCTATGGATTGCTGCTTTGGGCGTAAAGATTATGCGGTGACAGGCTATGATGTCAATCTGACAAGAATACGCGAACGGGAAAGAGGACTGGGGACAACGCTGTTGACTAGCTGGACAAAATTCTAATCAGAAGCTTCGAAACCCCAGAGATCGATATTCCCACACTTGCCGGTCCACTTCGGCGATAGCAACTCCGTAATTCTCCGCCAGCCCCCTGAGCTATCTTCACTCTCACCGCAAGCAGTTTGTCCCCGTCTGCTCCCGCCTTCCGTTTCGCAGTTCAGTTAGCGACACTCGGTTCTTCTTGCAGGCTTCAGCCACTAGACTACACGCTCACCATAGCGATTTCCTCTCGCGGCCATACTTGTAAGGAACAGCCAAGTGCAGTCTCGTTGGATCGTAGTTAGGTTTCGGGTTTCTTATTTTTTGCTGTTTGCCTGCTCCAGTTCTTCAATAGCCTGTTTTATTTGCCGTTGATGCTCTCGCACTTTCGTGAAGTATTCTACTCCTGCCGCAATTTGTTGGTCGCGCGGTTGGTCGGCGGTGCCAAAAGCTAAAGATCCAGATAGCGACACAAGTCCTTTTGACCTTTCGCCAGCCGCTTCATACAGTTTAAGTCGCTCGTCAATCTTCTCTTCGACATACCGTCTGATTTCTGCGTCCGTTCTGTCGGCATCCTTCAGATCAATGCCTGGGTAGCGGCGAATAACCTCCCAAATGTGAACAGGAATCGGCACCATGACTCGATTGTAGCTCGCTTCAAACTTTGTTCCTTCGAGTTCGAGATAGACGTGGTCTTCGTCGAGTGCCTCGTGGTAGAGATGGAAATTACGGCCGTACGCAATGGTACTTTTGGTAGACATTTGACCTCTCACTTCTATCCCGAATTTGTCCAAATCTCGACGGTTTTTGCCTTTTAAGTTGAATAGACGTACCTTTGGCTGGCGTAAACCTCGTTCGGTTCAATAGGTCAAATCACGCGGGGTCTTTGGTACTACAACCTTTCAGCTCCATCGAGCTTTGAAAGATTTCGGTCGAACGTTCCCAAAGGAAGGTGGCCGGCTTTCCGAGCTACTTCAAGAATCAAAAAATCGGAGAACCCCAGCCCCGGCCGGCTACGATACTGCTCGAGTGCTGCGGCGACGCTATCGGACTCTTGGATGGTGAGATCTCTATGATGCAAAAGCATATCGATGGCAGTCGATATTTGAGCGTGAGTCAGTTCATACACCGCGGTAAGGACCCACGTCGCTTCCATGAGAACCAACGTGGACACCCATGCACCTTTACTCACGAAGGATTCCGCCGCAGCAACCTGCTTCCGGTCGTCGCGCGTGACCAGACGGACCAAGACATTCGTATCAACGGCCCGCATGCTTTTTCTTCAGATAGCGCCGCACGCCTTTATCGAACTCTTCCACCTTCTTCGGCGCGGGTGTCCCTTTGGAGAAGATCGCTCGATGAATATCCTCCGACGAATACCGACCGGCTTTACGAACGATCACCGCGTCGCCCTCTTC
>JAHKKJ010000157.1 GCA_020027655.1 Deltaproteobacteria bacterium
GCCTTGGGCACCGCGCCGACGATTTGTTCCTTGACTGCGCCAGCCTTTAAGATGATCAAGTTGGGAATACCCCGGATGCCGTAGCGTGACGCCGTAGCAGGATGATCATCGACGTTAAGCTTGGCCACCTTTAACTTGCCCTCAAACTGGCCGGCAATTTCCTCGACGATGGGCGCGATGGATTTACAGGGTCCGCACCAGGGTGCCCAAAAATCGACCAGCACCGGTAAATCGCAAGCCAGCACCTCGGCGTCGAAATTATTGTCTCCAACTTCGGTAATTTTTCCCATGGTCAGTGCCTCCTTACAGTGTCAATAAAAATCTAACTAGGGTACGGACTCCAAACCCGGTGCCGCCCTTGGCACAGATGGCGGTATCAGTTTCCGCAAAGGCCGGACCGGCAATGTCCAAATGCGCCCACGGAATGTCGTCCACAAATTCTTGCAAAATCAAAGCAGCGGTGATCGCACCGCCGTGAGGGCCGGCAACATTCTTCATGTCCGCCACGCTGCTTTTCAACGCCTCACGATATTCTTTTACCAGCGGAAGTTGCCACAATTTTTCACCTGCATCCCGCGCGCAGCGCATGAGGTTATCGGCGAGGGCTTGATGGTTGCTAAAAATGCCGGCGACCCCGGTGCCAAGCGCAACCATACAGGCACCCGTCAGAGTCGCCAAGTTGATCATGTAGTCCGGCTTCTGCTTGGCGGCGAGGGCCAACGCATCAGCTAAGATCAGGCGCCCCTCAGCATCAGTGTTGAGAACTTCGATGGTTTTCCCATTCAAATAGCGAATGACGTCACCCGGCTTCTGAGCATTGCCGCCAGGAAGATTATCGGTCGCCGGAATATAGCCGGTGACTTCGATATCCGGGCGCAGGTCGGACAAACGACTCATGGTGCCGATGACCGCCGCGCCGCCGGCCATATCGAGCTTCATGGTTTCCATGGACTTCGCCGGCTTAAGCGACAAGCCGCCGGAATCGAAAGTGATTCCCTTGCCGATGAGAGCGACTTTCTTGCGCGCCTTGCCGCTTGGTTGATAATGGATCTGGATGAAGCGTGGTTCCTCATGGCTACCGCGGTTCACGGCCAAAAGGCCGGCCAGATTCATCGCCTCGATCTTTTTCTTGCCCCAAACTTCGACCGACAAGCCACGACCGCGACAATGGCGTTGGGTTTGTTCGCCCAGGAAGCGAGCCGTTGTGACCGATGGCGGCTCATTCACAAGATCACGCGCCAGGAATACGCCCGGAAGGGTCTGCTCCGCTCTACGCACTGAACGCTCCAAAGACGGGGTTCGCTTGAGGCCTGGTTTGAACAAGGTGAGGCTTTTTAATGCAGTGGGGTTACTCGAATTCGAGCGGTACTTGTTGAATCGGTAAGACGCCAGCGTCGCGCCTTCGACAACCGCCCCCGCCGCGTCATCCGGGTCTTTGTCCGGCGCGAAAAAGAAAGCGATCTCCTGGGCACCCACCGCCGACGCTTCCTTTCTGGCGCGCGCTCCCGCCCTGCGCCAGGTATCGGAGGTAACATCGTTCGCTTTCCCAAAGCCGACTAATAGCAAATGAGATGCAGGCACGGTGCCGGCGGTGGAGTAGGAGAGGCTGCTTCCTTCGGCCCCCGTGAACTTGCTCTTCTGGATTTGCTCGCTGAGCTTTCCTTTGAGGCGGCGGTTGAGGGCGCGAATGGCTGGCCCCTCCAGTTTTTTCTCTTCTACGGGCAACACTAGGAGGTCGGTCTTGATGACATCTGCGTTGGTATCTCTGAATCTCGTTTCCACAGGCTGCTCAATTAGTTTTTTTGCCGGATCAACGTCATGAATTCTTGCCGTGTCTCCTGCCGCGTGCGGAAAGCGCCGAGCAACGTGCTGGTGATGATCATGGAGTTCTGCTTTTCCACCCCCCGCATTCTCATGCACAGGTGCTCGGCTTCGATGACGACGGCCACGCCGAGAGGATCGAGCTTTTCCATGATGATATTGGCGATCTGATTGGTCAGCCGTTCCTGAACCTGGAGTCTCCGCGCGTAAACATCCACCAAGCGAGCCAGTTTGGAAATCCCGACGATCTTGTGATGCGGGATATAGGCGACGTGGGCCTTACCGAAAAAGGGCAACAGGTGATGTTCGCAAAGGGAATAAAAATCAATATCCCTTTGAACGATCATCTCTTCATAGTCTTCAGTGAAAACGGCGTCGTTAATAACCTTTGCCGGATCCTGTTGATAGCCCTGAGTCAAGAAAGTGAGGGCCTGAGTTACCCGGTAGGGTGTCTTTACAAGCCCTTCACGATCCGGATCTTCGCCCAAGGCTTTCAAGATATGGCGGATTTGCTCTTCCATGTTTGTTAATGCCCCGTTTTGATCCGGAATTTGCAGCCGATTAAACAAGGGCGATCGATATCACCAAGCATTCCAAAAAAATTAACATTTACCTAGTGGCACGTCAAATTAGGGTGACAGACTCAGAGAAATCGCATATGGCTGATCGCTTATGGCATTTAGATGGAACCAAGGAGCCATACGCTATAAGCCATAGGCCATACGCCAGCCGCAGCGGCCTGCTAGAGTCTTTTGAGCAGCCAGTCGGGCGTGAAGCGAAGCACGTAAGCATTGAGGAATGTCATGTAGTCCGTCAGCAACAGGATCCCTACGAAGATCAGCAACACGCCGCCCATCACGTGAACCGGCTGTATGTAGCGACGAAAGGTCTGCGAAAATTGAAAGAAAGAGTTAACCGCCAGCGCGCTCAGGAAAAACGGCAAGGCCAGACCTGCGGCATAGGTTGAGAGCAACAAGATGCCCCGGCCGACTTCCCCGGAAGTTCCGGCCAGCGCGAGAATGGCTCCTAGGATCGGTCCGACACAAGGGGTCCAGGCCACAGCAAAGGTGATACCCACCAAAACCGAGCCCACATAGCCCGCGGGTTTGTCCTTCAGGTTGAACTGCAGATAACGCTCCAGTGCAGGAATTTTGAAAAGCCCGACGAGATAGAGTCCCACGATAAGAACAAACAGCCCGCCTGACAGGCGAATAAAGTTGCGGTAGCCCAGGAAGAGACTACCGAGATAGCTCGCCGAAGCGCCCAGGGAGACAAAGACCAGAGAAAAACCCAGGATGAAGGCGACGGAATTCAACACCACGCGCGAGCGCACGCGCCGCAACGCTTGATCGTTGCGCAACTCTTCCAAAGAAACCCCGGAGACGAATGAGAGATAGGATGGGATGAGCGGCAATACGCAGGGAGAGAGAAACGAAAAGATTCCGGCGGCAAAGGCGACGAGGAAATTAACGTCGGCCATTCTTTTCTTCGAGCAACTCTTTGATCAAGTTTCGGGCGGCGGGACCGTACCAGTCGGCAGGGCCCCAACCGCGGGCCAGTCCTTCCCCTTTGGGACCGATTAAATATGTGGTCGGAAGCCCCCAGGCGCCGTATAACGACGCCACTTCTGCGTTTGGGTCGAAAGCAATGGGGTACGTCAACTTGAGTTCCTTGACGAAGGCCAACGCTTCCTGCCTGCGATCCTTGACGTTGACAGCGAGCACGACAAAGTTATTGTTCTTGTGCTCCTGATAGAGTTTTTCCATTGCCGGCATCTCCTCCCGGCAAGGCTCGCACCAGGTCGCCCAAAAATTAAGAAATATGGTTTTTCCCCTGAAATCCTTCAGAGAAATTTTTTTTCCTTCGGCGTCGGTGAGACTGAAATCGGGAGTCGGCGCAGCCTCTTTCATGGGTTGGAGAATCGGGATCACTTTGAAATTGATCTTCGACTGAGCCCACCCGGGGGTCGCGCCCAGCGCGAAAAACATGAGAAGGAAACCGCAGAGTGCTTTTAGAGGCATGAACGGCACTTTACCGAACCGCTTGGGGCGACGCAATACACGGTGGCACCGCTACATGTGAGTAGAGATGGTAGCGCGCCCGCAGGTATCGAAAGCCGGTTCACGAAAATTCGGCAAGGAGAATCTTTTCACCCAGCTTGTGGATGATCCAGCGATGAATATCCCGCACGATATTTTCGCCGTCGTGTTCGATCAGCCAATGGCCTTGACCGGGATACTCTTTGAATTCTCCGCCCAGCCACGCAGCTATTCGGTTGGTGGTGGCGGTGGGCATGATGTGATCATCGCTGCCCCCTAAAACCAGGGTTGGGCAACTCAATGAGCCCGCCTCAAGGTGAGCGCGAGGCAGGAGAAACTCGCGAACCAGCGCACTGGATTCCGCTACCGTCTGGCGGGCAAGCGCGCTTTGTAGATTTTCGGGCAACGGTGTCAGGAAATAGGCGCGGAAGTCCTTCTCGTCGATTGGGAATGGCCTGCGCAAAAGAATCAGTAACCTATATTTGAGCCACAGGAGCCGCTGTGGCCGCGATCTGGCCGCCGCCAGATTTCCCGGCGGTGAGGGCGATACCAGAATTAGGGCGGAAGGTTTGGTTTGCTCGCAAACCTTAAGCGCCATGAGCGCGCCCAGATTCATTGCCAGCAAAACCGGCGGAGTCGAAAAAGAACTGATGACCTCTGCGAGATCTCTCACGCAGTCGCTGAAACTGAGGTTGTCAAGGTTCCCCACTGGATTTTGTGTAGAGCGGCGCCGTAGATCGATGGCGATCGAGTCCCACCCGAGGTTGCAAAAATGGGTGGCCCAGCTTTGCCAACACCAAGCTCCGCTCCACACGCCATGAACCAGAACCAGTGGCGATTTGAATTTTGCTTGCGCCGGCAGATATCGTTCCGCCAACAAACCAGCGATGAGGTGTTCCATTTCGACTTTTTAGTGAATTTAGCAAAAAATGGAAAGCCGTTGCTTCTCCCGCTTCATCGCACCCTTTCCGGATTTATCGTGGGGGAGAGAAAAGAGAGGGGCAAGCTCGAGTAAGACGCCGCAGCGCCGGTCCGAGCAGAGGGTGTTTATCAAAGAGGGCGAGATAATCGCTGTCGCGCCGGCCACCCTTGGCTGAGATCACTTTCGCTAGATTGACTCGCTCCTCCCGGCTCCAACGCTCGATGTCCGGCAGAATCGAAATGATGGGTGACCAGTTTTTCCACGCAGCATGAACTTCCGCAGGGGCTCTGGCCGGCGGCGGAGCGTTGAGTAAACGCCTGGTTTCCTCCAAGCATAACCGCAGGGCGGTCTCCCGATCAGCGGCCGCGAGACCCGCAAGATGTTCTGCGGTCTTTGCGCCCAGGTCGGCAACGCGCGGCCAAAAAGGCGCCCGCGCACCGGCAGTTTCGAAGTAGAGGTAATCCTCCGCGAGCCTCTGGAGCATCTTTTTGGATGAGCGATGACGTGGCCTCGTTTTCATGCGCCTGAGTTCTCGGCGGGCAAGCCTACGCGCCCGGGGGTTACGCGGGCGGAATCCGAGTTTGTAATAGAACCACCAGGCGCCTGATTCGATGCCTTCATCGTTACGGTGTCCGAGCTGGTAGGGCTCCAGAGTGAACGATTGCGAGCCGAATAGCCACGCGGTCGCCGCAAGCGTGCGTGCGAATACGAACGCCGCCTCTCCGCCGCGGAAAGATTGAAACGTGTTGTAGGAAAGGTCCGCGCATTTAAAAAGAGCGTCCACGCCAACGTAGCCGATTGGCACGCCGTTCCTCAGCGTGAGCAATCCGTAGGTAGCGCGTAGTATCGGCCGTCGGGCCGGAAGCGTGCCGATCACCGCCCACTGGAGGCCATCGCCATCATCCACGACCCGCACGTCGCGCGCGTCGCCGTACGCGAAATTATCGAGATCGCGCTCACGTGTAACCATCGATTCCCGGGCGAGATCAATTAGACGCTGTCCTTCGCGAGCGGAGACGGCGCGCACGGATCGCGGCGGTCGCGCCAGTTCGAGTAAGAGATCTGGCCGGCTACGGTCCGGCGGCGCTTTACGAAAAACAATGGGGGAGCGCTCATAACAGGCGAGAGTGCGGCACGGTGTACCCCGGCCCGGCCGCAGCAGGAGCGGGGTATCAAGCCCGTCGAAGAAAGCTTCTCGAGTCACATCATTCCCAGGCATCATTTCAACGCGGCTTACGTAAAAAACCCCGTCGGTGGTGCGGGAGCCGCATAGGATTTTGATCGCCTCCCTTGGCTCAGGCTCGCGTGCGCGCAGCCAATTGGACTCAAGGAACGGCACAAGAAGCGAGAGTGCGGTGGCGAGCCGTTGGTGATTCTCAACATTGCGCCAGTCGATGTAAAATAGCGTTGGCCAGCGCTCCACAATCCAGCGCGCGGTCGGCCAGAAGAATGGATAGTGAATAACAGTCCCACAGATGCCTGTATCAGCAAGATCAGCTCGATGGCGATGCAGGTCAGCGCGCTGGGAAAAGCGCTCCAGCATACGTACGACCTGGGCAAGCACCCCGCCATCGTCCGGATAGGCCCGAAGAAAGCACAGGTGCTCATGCAGGCGTAGAATTTCCTCCGCCGTTCGTAGCGGTGTTCGCTCTAATACGGTAAGCAGGCTGATCTTGACGGTGGCTCGTCCGGGACCGTACTCCAGGCGCGTCGTTTCGAGTTCTTGAAGAATCGTTAAAGGTGATTGTGGCATTATATTGGGTGGGCGATAACAGCGCCGGTTCGATCCTACAAGCGCCGTTTGGTGATCGGTTTAATCTCTGCGGACGCAATTGCCCGCAGCTTCCGCGGGGAAGAGCGATACCGCGACGCACGGGAGCTGTGGGGCGAAGTTTGATCTTGAACAATCGACATGTTGCGACCAGTCGAAAAAACAAGCCCCTCGGCCAGAGCCGAAGGGCTTGTTTCGTTAGGTAACCAGAACGGTCACCCGAGCGCCTGAGATTAAGGAGGGTTTAGTTCACCGCCGCAACCCCACATCTCAAAACTTAGTTACTTTTTTTTCTTCTTGGCTTTCTTCTTGGCCTTTTTCTTGGTTGCCATAGGCACCTCCTTTTAAGATTCCATGCGGTGGGCTTTTAGGTGAAAGGAACTGAAGCTTGACTCAGGCTAAGAAAGTATTAATCTCAAAAACCCTCCCACATTTTGTAGGTGCGGCGATTATAACGGCGCAACAAATTGTATGTCAAGAAAAAAATATCATTTTAGAAATTTTTTCGAAAAATCTTTACGCTTTAGGTAAACAGGAATTTAGTGCAACAATGGCGCGCTAGGCGAATTTAGAGAGCAGAAATAATAAGAGAGTGTTTTATTGATGAAGATACCCACCTCCCGAGCACGGAGCGCAAGAAATGTCGGACCGCAGTTTGCTTACGTACGTCGGAATTGACGCTCAAAATGTACTCCGGGACTCAGTCAAGACAGTATCGTTTTTCAGAAGTTCGCAAATTCTTTGCGAGGCTGGGCGTCTTGGCGCGATGACCAGAATCGGATAAGAAATATCTCGCGCAAAGGCGCAAAGCATGTCCTGAGCGAGGTCGAAGGGGGCGCCAAGGCAGAAAACAGCCTGGCTGATCAATTGATCGCAAGGGCTCTCATGATTTTCAGCAGATGAGTTCTGTGCAGGCCAAGAGCTTTGGCGGCCGCCGCGCGATTGCCCTGGGCGGTAGCCAATGCTGTAACAATTAGCTCGCGCCGGTAG
>JAHKKJ010000703.1 GCA_020027655.1 Deltaproteobacteria bacterium
TTTCGGCCAGCCGTATTTTCCGTCTGTTCCTGCCATTTTCTTTTTGATATAGCTTGAACTTCCTCAAGAAGCCAAGGGAGGAGACCGTTATGGGCAGGGTCATTTACTGGTTCTTAGCGGCAAGCGCCGGGCTTTTCTTTTTCACTGTAGCCGGTCATGGAGCCACCCAGGATTTTTATCAGGGCAAAGTGATCCGCGTCGTCGTGGGCTTTTCTCCCGGCGGCGCATTTGATGCTTACTCCCGTTCCCTGTCAAGGCACATGCGAAAATACATTCCGGGAAACCCGACCATAACCGTTGAGAACATGCCGGGGGCCGGAAGCTTGATTGCTGCCAATTACCTCTATAAGGCGGCCAGCCCTGATGGCCTAACCATTGGCAACTTTATCGGCAGCGTTCTCATGGGGCAGGTGCTGGGCCAGAAGGGAATCGAATTCGATGCCCGCAGGTTTGAATACGTGGGGGCGCCGGCACGGTACTATCTCGTTTGCCTTTTCAGTAAAGCGAGCGGAATCACTAGTCTGGAGAAATGGACCGCGGCCAAGGCACCCGTGAAAATGGGCGGCATCGGCCAGGGGACCTCGGGCGATAACACCATCAGGATCCTGGGCGCGACGCTCGGCCTTCCGATCCAACTGGTCTCCGGCTACAAAGGAATGGCCGAGATTCGGCTGGCGACAGAGGCGGGGGAGGTTGCCGGGACCTGCGTCGGGCCCAGGACGGTATGGCAGAAATCCTTGGAGACAGGAGATGTGATCCCCGTGTTGCAAGTGACGCCAAGCCCGGCTCCGGATTTCCCCAAAGTCCCGCTTGCTATTGATCTGGCAAAGAGCGAAGAGGCCCGCAAGTTGATCGCAGTTGGCGTCCATAATGACAGTGCGATTGCGCTGACCTACGCGCTGCCTCCGGGAACACCTAAGGAACTGGTGACCATGCTGCGCCGGGCATTTATCGACACGACAAAAGATGGGGAGTTTTTCGGCGAGATGACAAAGGCCAGGCTCGACGTGGACCCCGTGGCCGGCCAAGAAGTGGAAAGGATCATCAACGACGCTTTCAAGCTGGATGCGGCTCTGCTGGGAAAACTGAAAGATATCTTTTACAAGTAAAAAGCTACGGCCTAAACCCTTGCTGCTTTCCGGACTTTCTAGGCTTGCTCACGTCCGCCTTCTTTTGTACCTGGCAGCGAATTTCAATCGGAGCGGTTAGTCCAAAAAGGTTCGCGTCCCTTTTTTCCTCTTTCCACAGAGGATCGAAATGACAGTGAAGAGCAAAGTTGCGGTCATTACGGGAGGCGGAACGGGGATCGGCAAGCAAACGGCCCTTCTGTTAGCCCAGGAGGGAGCCGACGTGGTCGTCTTAGGGCCTCTGGCCGATGAGCTGGAACTTGTACGAAAAGAAGTTGAAACTCTCTCTCGAAGGTGTCTCGCTTACAAAGCCAACGTGGCCGACGAAGATCAAGTGAATGCAGCCATTGAAGCCTCGTTAAAAAGTCTCGGTCAAATCGATGTCCTGATCAACAACGCTGCCATCCTCGGACCCGCAGCTCCGGTAGCGCAGATGAGCGTGCGATCGTGGACGGAAGAGATCGCCGTCAATCTGACCGGCTCATTTTTGTGTTGCCGGGCGGTTTTGCCGGCAATGATGGAACAAAAGAGCGGAAAGATCATTAACATCACTTCGGTGGCCGGCCAGCGCGCCTATCCCTTGAGGTCTGCCTACGCAGTCTCCAAAGCGGGGCTGATCGCGCTGACGCGCACGCTTGCGGCGGAGGTCGGTCCGTACAATATCCGGGTAAACGCCATCGCGCCTGGCCCGGTTTCCGGAAACCGGATGAAACGGGTCATTGAAGAGCGCGCCAGGAGCACGGGCCAATCGACTGCCGAAGTCGAGGCCAGTTATCTCGGTGCTCTCGCGCTCGGAAGGATGGTTGAAGAGGAGGATGTGGCGCGGATGGCGTTATTCCTGGCTTCCGAGCAAGGGGACAACATAACGGGCCAGGTATTCAACGTCTGTTCCGGTTACAAAGTCGAATAAGGAGATCAGGCATGCTGATCGAAGAACGCTATCAGAGGGGGCTCGAACTCCTGAAGCGAATGCTGGGAGAAAAGACGGCGGAAGAGACGCGGAAGAGATGGCAAAAGTTGTCGCCGGATTTTGAGCGCTATGTGCTTGAGTTTCTCTCCGGGGAAATCTGGTCCAGAAGCGGACTGCCGCTGAAAATCAAGAGCCTCTGCACAATCTCAGCCCTTGCCGCTCTGGGACGGTCCCAGGGGCTCGAGCTTAACATCAGGATGGCTCTAAACAATGGCGCGACCCGCCAAGAGATCATCGAGACCTTGCTGCAGATAGCTCCGTATGCGGGCTTTCCCGCCGCTTGGGAGGGCCTACAGATTGCCGAGAGAGTTTTTGAAAGCTCGGACGCCTCGTAGCTCGCGAGCGAAAGAAGCTTCCCCACTCACTTCCACGTCGGCGGATAAAGCTTTAGCAGAAACTGCGTCTCTTCTTCCATCAGAGGAAAATAGCGCTCTACGTCTGAGCGAAACGCGTCCGGGCGACAAGATGCGGGCCTGCCGCACATAAGATTGCTTGGGTCGTCGTTATGCCCGAGTCCGATCGCATGGCCCAACTCATGGGCTATGACGTTGCGGGCCACGTTCGGGAGCGTGAGCGGAGGTAGATGATATCCGCGGATGCCGACGAGACGCCTTCCATCGCTGAGGAAAGGGCCCGTGAAGGAAACAAAATCCCCATCCGATAGGACGACGATCAGATCTCCGTCGATCTTCATCAAACTTGCGGTTGGCGGCAGCGCCCCTTCCTTAGCGAGAACCGCCTGACTCCTTGCTAACAGCTCCTCAATCGGGATGGTCTCTTTTGTGAAAGTAACTGGCCCCAACCGGAAACCGCTGCCGATTTCCGACAGCTGCTTATTCCAGAAATCCACCGCCTCATTAACCAACTGGATTCGCGGGTCTCCCTCTTTCCCGGATATGACAATCGTCGGTATTTGGTTCCAACTCCGCGCTCGGTTAGGAAACAGTGTCGCCGCCCCGACAGCCTGACTAAAGCC
>JAHKKJ010000704.1 GCA_020027655.1 Deltaproteobacteria bacterium
ACCTTTGCGGCCTTTGCGTCTTTGCGGGAGATATTCCGAGTTTCGGTTGCGGCGTAGCCGCGCTGGGTCCTTCGTGGTGATATGCGTTTCTTTAGGAGACGAAAAATGAAAACTTGGATTGCTGTCATCCTCGTTTCTGTCAGCCTTGCAGCAAGCGCGTGGAGCCAGAGCGCCCGGCCTCAGACCGCCGCTGATCTGGCGAAGTATTTAGGCGCCGACCGTGAACGTTTGCTGTATGAAGGGGCAAAAAAAGAAGCCAAGCTCGTGTGGTACACGTCGCTCACGCCTTACAAAGAAATCGCCAAGACCTTCGAATCCAGGTACCCGGGTGTGACCGTGGAGCCCTATCGCGGCCCCGCCGCCAACCTGGCCACTCGAATATTCGGCGAGACCCAAGCGAAGCGTTATATTGCCGACACAATCGAAACCTCAGGGGGCGCACTCATGCTGTTGCGGGACAACAAGCTGCTTTTGCCCTATAACTCGCCGCATGTGGGGGACTATCCCGAAGGTTCAAAAGAAAAGGCGCCCGGCGGTTTGTTTTTTACTGTCGTAGACCGTGAATCGTATCCCGGCATCGGTTACAACAAAAACGCAATCCGCGAGTCCGACCTGGCCACGAGCTTCGACGACCTGTTGAAGCCGGCGCTGAAAGGCAAGATGGGCATCAGCGGCGAAGAAATCGGCAACCGAGTCATCGGCGCGATACTGAAAACAAAAGGCGAAGGATTCGTCAAAAAATTAGCTGCACAAAACATCAAGCTCTATGGGATGCCCGCTCTTGGCTTGAATGAGTTGATCGTCTCCGGAGAGGTTCCACTCACGTTCACGGCCGTTGACAGTAACATTAGACTGGCGGCTGCGAGAGGAGCCCCGGTGGCATGGCTGGCTCCGGATCTAGTCCCTGTCAATTCGGGGAGTGTTGCTGTTTTCGCGCACAGCCAGCATCCCCACGCAGCGCTGTTGTTCATCGATTTTCTTATAGGTCCGGAAGGCCAGAAACTGTTCTCGGATAAACTCGGCTATGGCAGCCCGCGGAAAAATTACGGATTTAAACGATGGTATCCGGAGCAAGGTTTGTCGACCTACGATTACGCGGAGACCATCGAGCGATGGAACAAGATTCTTTTAGAAATCTCCCGCAAATGAATAGTTGATAAAATTTCAGTCTCTTCTGGTTTTAGATTCGATAATACTGAACCCGGTCACCCTGAGGTTCTCGAAGGGTGACCTCCGCTGCCAACCGAAACACCTATACGGAGCCCTTCGACATGCTCAGGGCGAACGGACTTAGTAGTTATTCAGAGTGACACTCTGAACCTACCCCAAACCCCGAAGAACCAAAATTCAAACCACCTACATTACGTCGCTCTACTCATGCACCCAAGGCAATGGCGGTGATGGACGGAAGTCCGCTGATGATCGTGCGCGACCCGGATGGACCGACGTGTACGACGTCACCTTCCGATGTCGAGGCGAGCACACCTCGCGCGCCCAAAGCGGGGCACATGGCCATGATGCCGCCCGGTAGTTTTTCAATGGCGATGTTCCAGTGCGCTCCGCCATCGGTGCTGACAAAGAGCGCAGCGTCGGCGCGCTCTTTGCGGAGCCAGGTGTTCGGTCGGCCGAGAGCCATAGCGAGGTAAATGGTACCACTGTTGTCTTCCGTGACCGAGGAACCGAAGGTGCGATTTCCTGGCGGCGTAACATTTTCCCAATGTTCCCCGCGATCCGTGCTGCGATAGGCGCCTTCACCACAGGCGGCGACAACGAGTCTGTTTGTCTTCGCGCTGGGGAGAACCTGGTGGACGTCCGGATCATCCAACCCTTTAGTTGCTGGACTCCACTGTTGACCCCCATCGTCGCTGACGAGCAGTCCTCCGACCTCGATGGCCGCGTAAAGACGGTGGGGTGTTTCATTGTCCGCGGCGAGAAAGCGGGTGCGCGCTCCCAGCTCGGGACTCGGGGGGAAGCTGCCTCCCGTAGCGCCAAGGCGTACGCCCTTCAGCTCCTGCCAACTGCTGCCATTGCTCGCGCTATAAAGTGCCGCCGGCACGGTGCCTGCGAGTATGGTTCCAGGGAGCGCCAACAGTGACGTGGTGGTCAAGCGGGGCACGTTGGGTTTAGCGCGCTTCCAATCCGTGCCGCCATTGTCGGTGATGAAAAGCCCGGAATGTTCCGTCGCTATGTAGATGTGGCGCGGGTTCGCCGGATCGACCTGAAGAGAGCTCATCTTCCAGAAAGTCAACGCCCTGTCGGTCTGCGTCCATTGTTGATCGTGTTGTTCAAACCGATACCAGCCAGAGTAAGTTGCTAAATGCAGCGCTTCTGCTTTTCCATCGTCCCGGCTCATGTTAGACCTCCTCGAGGTTAGGGATCATCGGCATTATAGGAGTCTCGGCCTAAATTTGAGCCGAGACTATATCGGTGCTTTGGTTCCCGTCAAGTTGAGCGCAATTAATTTTATGAGCGACGATTTAAGTATGATAACTTTCGAGCACGTACTGAAAACTAATAGGAAAAGGAGACAAACCAATGGCGACAAATTATGAGACCCTGCTTTTGACTAAGGAGGGCGGCAAAACGACGATTACGTTCAACCGCCCGGAAAAGCGCAATGCGATGAGTCCGCAGTTACACCGGGAGATGTTCGAGCTGCTCACTGAGCTGCGCTACGACAAAGCGACGCGGGTGATCGTGCTAACGGGTGCCGGCGAGAGTTTTTGCGCCGGCCAGGATTTAAAACAGTATGCCCTCGAGTTGGAGAGCCAACCGGAGCAAGTGCGCGACGAGGTGCGCGAGAAGGTCCGGCGTTGGCGTAACGAGATGCTGCGAACTTTACCGCAGCCGGTTATCGCTCGCATCACAGGCTGGTGTCTCGGCGGAGCCCTCACTGTGGTGGCGGGATGTGACATCGCGATTGCGGCGGAGGACGCGCTCTTCGGTCTTCCTGAAGTCAACTTCGGTCATTTCCCCGCGGGTGACACGACGCCTGTGTTGACCGAAAATCTTCAGGCCAAGCACGGACTCTATTATGCGCTAACCGGAAAAATGATGACGGCGAAAGAGGCGG
>JAHKKJ010000158.1 GCA_020027655.1 Deltaproteobacteria bacterium
TCAACGGAATGTCGGCGTCCGCCGCTTCCAGAATGGCATCGGCGGCGAATGGCGGCGGTACGTAGATCACGGTAGCATTAGCTGCCGTCCCGGCAACCGCACCAGATACCGTATCGAAGATCGGAATGCCTTCGAAAGAGCTTCCACCTTTGCCGGGCGTTACCCCCGAGACCATCTGAGTCCCGTACTCTTTGCACGCCTTGGTGTGAAACTGGCCAGTGGCCCCGGTAATGCCTTGGGTCAGCACCCGAGTTTGTTTGTTCACCAAAATCGACATAGTTATTTTGGATTTTGAATTTTAGATTTTCGATTATCCGAAAAAGATTGGCGTCGCAAAATAGGTATCCTCCGGTTTTTCCCAATCCAGAATCGTTAATCTAAAATTCCTTCACCGCCTGCACTATTTTTTCCGCCGCTTCTGCCATTGTTTCCGCTGTGATGGTGGGAAGCCCCGAATCGGCAAGAATCTTTCGCCCCAACTCGACATTCGTACCCTGCATGCGGACCACCAACGGCACTTTGATGCTCAGCTCGCGGGCGGCATCCACTACCCCTTGGGCAAGCACGTCACAGCGCATGATGCCGCCGAAGATATTGATCAAAACGCCGCGCACCCGCGCATCCGACAGAATGATCTTAAACGCCTGGGCCACTCTTTCCTCGTCAGCGCCGCCGCCGACATCGAGAAAATTGGCAGGCTCACCGCCGCAGAGTTTGATGATATCCATCGTGGCCATCGCCAACCCCGCGCCGTTGACCATGCAGCCGATGTTGCCGTCCAAGGAGATATAGGACAGCTCATACTTACTCGCTTCGATCTCACGGGGATCTTCCTCGTTCAGATCACGTAGCGCCAAGATCTCTTGATGCCGAAACAATGCGTTACTGTCGAAGCTCATCTTCGCGTCCAGCGCCATCACCTGTCCTTCTTTGGTCACGATCAATGGATTGATTTCCGCGATAGAACAATCGCAATCGTCGAAGGCGCGATACAGAGCCTGCATCATCGCAACCATCTTACCCACAACCTCGCGAGGAACTCCCAGAGCAAACGCTAGCCGGCGACATTGAAAAGGCTGCAGGCCGATAGCGGGGTCGATGGCTTCTTTTAGAATTTTTCCCGGCTGTTTAGCGGCAACCTCTTCTATTTCAACCCCACCCTCCGACGAGCAGATCGTCGTCACACGGGATTGAGCCCGGTCCAAGACCATGCCCAAGTAAAGCTCACGCTCGATATTGACTCCTTGTTCGACGAGTACCCGCCTGACCTGACGGCCTTCGGGTCCAGTCTGGTGGGTTACCAGATTTTTACCCAGAATCTCCGAAGCTTTCTCTACGGCATCTTCCGGACTGCTCGCCAGTTTCACGCCGCCTGCCTTGCCACGACCACCGGCATGGATCTGCGCCTTGACAACGCAGCGGCCACCGAGCTCCGCCGCGGCAGCTTTCACCTCTTGCAGCGTCGATGCGACCCTTCCAACGGGCACCGGCACGCCGTATCGCTTCAGAATCTCTTTGGCCTGATACTCGTGGATATTCATAACGGTCGGACCTAATAAAGTGAGACCCTAAGACTAAACTATTAGCCTCAGGGTCTCAATATCATTTCTACAAGAAACCGTTAGGCAGCGCCCAGAATGCGATCCATGGCTTGAACGATGTCCTTGACGTGATTGAGGGATTCGTCAAACGCTTTCTTGTCGGCCGCGCTCAGATTGATATCGATGATTTTTTCCACGCCACCGGCACCGATTACAACGGGGACGCAAAAATAGTAACCGTTGACTCCGTATTCCCCTTCCAGCAGCGCCGCGCAGGGCAAAATTTCTTTCTTGTCGAAGAGATGAGCCTCAGTCATGCGAATGGCTGCCGACGCCGGCGAAAAATAGGCCGATCCCGTCTTCAATAATGCGACGACCTCGCCGCCCGCGTTGCGTACCCGGGCTTCGATTTCATCCAGACGTTTGGCCGGAATGAGTTTTTCTACGGGAACTCCGCCCACCAGACAGGTACTGCGCACAGGAACCATGTCGTCACCATGACCGCCCAAGACCATGGCTGCAACGCTATTCACGGAAACGTTTAATTCTTTAGCGATAAACGACCGATAACGTGAGGAATCTAAGATTCCTGATTGACCGACCACGCGATTTTTTGGGAAACCCGTGACCCGCTTGGTTAATGTCACCATGGCGTCAAGCGGGTTGGTAACGACGATGACAAACGAATCCGGCGCGTGCTTCTTGATGCCTTCCGCAACCGAGCTAATGATTTTGGCATTGGTACCGACCAGATCGTCCCGGCTCATGCCGGGCTTCCGCGCAATCCCGGCCGTCACGATGCAAACGTCTGCGCCGGCGATGGCCTCGTATTTGTTCGTCCCGATCACATTGCCATCGAAGCCTTCCACCGGCCCAGCGTGCGACAAGTCGAGCGCTTTCCCCTGCGGCAAACCGTCGATCACATCGTATAGGACGACGTCACCCAACCCCTTAAGCAAACAGAGGTGGGCCATGGAGCCGCCGATATTACCGGCCCCAATTAACGCAATTTTTTTTCTCGCCATAACTTCCTCGATTTCTTTTTGTCTGGAGTCTGGAGTCTCGCGTCTAGTGTCTCGAGTTCTTTGAACTCAGAAACCCGAGACTCGAGACCCGAAACTGTTACCTACATATTACCGATAATAGCGTCGCCGAATCCGGAACAGCTCACGAGCTTCGCGCCCTCCATCAACCGCTCGAAATCATAGGTCACCGTCTTTTTGGCAATCGCTCCCTCCAGTCCCTTGACGATGAGATCGGCGGCTTCCTTCCAGCCCATGTAACGCAACATCATCTCGCCGGAAAGAATGACCGAGCCGGGATTGACCTTGTCGAGATCGGCATATTTCGGCGCCGTGCCGTGGGTCGCCTCGAAAACGGCATGGCCGGTATCGTAGTTGATGTTTGCTCCCGGCGCGATGCCAATGCCGCCCACCTGCGCGGCCAGCGCATCGGACAGATAATCGCCGTTCAAATTCATCGTGGCAATCACGTCGTAATCTTTCGGCCGGATGAGCACAAACTGCAAGGTCACGTCGGCAATGGAATCTTTGAGCAGCAATTTCGATTTCCACTTGCCGTCGCCGTGAGTCGGCCAGAGCTTGAGTGCCTCTTCCACTTCCTTCTTGATATCGTTTTGCTGGTCCGGCGACATCATGTCGAAACCGGGGTCGATCATCTTGGCGTTATCTTCCACCTTCAGGTTGGGGTTCTGCTCTTTATTGCCCAGGATCCATGTCTCACGCTCGCTGACGACGTCATTGCGAAACTCGCGCTTGGCCAGCGCGTAGCCCCACTCCATGAAGGCACCTTCCGTGTACTTCATGATGTTGCCCTTGTGCACGAAGTTCACGTTCTTACGCTTGTTCGCCAGCGACCATTGGATTGCAGCGCGGACGAGCCGTTCCGTGCCCTCCACGGAAACCGGCTTGAGCGCGATACCGGCTGTCTCGGGAAAACGAATCTTCGTATATTCCTTGGGGAAATTTTCTTTGAGCAGTGATCTGAACTTCTTATTCTCTTCCGTGCCATTGATGAACTCGATGCCGGTGTAAATATCTTCCGTGTTCTCCCGGAAGACGACCATATCCACGTATTCAGGATGCTTAACGGGAGAAGGCACGCCATTGTAATAACGCACCGGGCGCAGGCAGACGTACAGGTCGAGCAATTTGCGGAGAGCTACGTTCAGTGAACGAAAGCCTCCACCGATGGGAGTCGTGAGCGGGCCCTTGATGCCCACCAGAAATTCGGTGAACGCCTCCACCGTTTCGTCGGGCAGCCAGTTGTTGAACATTTTGAACGACTTCTCGCCCGCGTACACTTCCATCCAGTGGATTTTGCGTTTGCCTTTATAGGCTTTCTCCACCGCCGCATCAAACACGCGCGCCGAAGCGCGCCAGATATCGCGGCCCGTGCCGTCGCCTTCGATGAACGGTATAATTGGATTGTCCGGGACGTTCAGCTGCTTTTTCGCCCCCAGTGTTATTTTTGCCCCGTCCTTCGGGACTTTTACCACTTTATATTCAGCCATGGTCTCCTCATCTGCAAAAATAGCCTAAGGGCAGATTTTAAATCTCGCCGCCCCTAGGCTATTTCCGTGTAAAATATTTAAAACTCGTTGAAATCTAGCCGATTACCTACTGTGAGTCAAGGTACTTGGCTTGCCAATTTGGTAAACCAAGGGCCATCACCGTTGGCCTTTCGGACATTGGTCTCGGGCTCAATTGCTGGGCTATGCCAGGAAGAAGCAAATGGTTGGAACTGCGCTAGTCACGATCTTTTCCCTTCTTATCTTAAGCGAGGCGCTTGCCGGATCGATTACCGGGGAGGTCAAGTTTGTTGATGAGTCCCCAAAGGCGGCGGCCGTCAAAGTCAGCAAAGATCAAGACTATTGCGGTGAGACCCTGCCGAACGAGACCTACCTCGTTGGCTCGGACGGTGCGCTGAAAAACGTCGTTGTGTTCATTGAGACTACGTTCATTGAGACTACGTCAAGCACGGCGGTAGGCGATCCGCAAAAAGAGAATATCCTTAACAATAGCGGTTGTCTTTACTCTCCGCGAATTCTAGCGATGCAGAAAGGAGAGAAGCTCACAGTAAAAAACAACGATCCTAAGCTGCACATACCTCACTCGTATCGCGAAGATAGGACTGTCTTTAATTTATCGTTGCCTTTCAAGGGTACTACGATAGACGCCACGCCAAGAATCAGACAAGCGGGACTCCTCAAAGTCGTCTGCGACACACACGCATGGATGCTGGCATACATTCATGTCTTCGATCATCCCTATTTCGGCGTGACCGATGACCGTGGAGCATTTACCATTTCCAATCTTCCGGCTGGCACTTACATTATCAAGGCTTGGCACGAAGACGCAGGGCTCAAAAGCCAAGAAATTACTGTTTCCGAAACCGGAGATGTCCGAACCATTTTTGAGTTTACAAAGAGATAATCAAGGTTTTTGCGATGTTAATGGGACACCTCATCCCAAACACCGGAGGGGAGACAAAACCGAGTTAGCTGGAAAGTCTCGCGGCGAAATTATATGGTGCTACCCGAAGGGAAGGAAAGTCCATGGGCGGTGAAATGATTCTTTTCGTGGAAGATGAAGCCCAGCAGCTCAAGTATATGCGGCGTCTGCTTGAGGGAGAGGGATACAGAGTTCTGGGCGCCCGGGACGGAGTTGAGGCGGTGGCATTGCATCGGCGTCATAGCAACGAGATCGATCTGGTTGTCCTGGACTTGAGACTGCCCAAGCTGGGCGGCTGGGATGCGTTTCAGGAAATGAAAAGGGAAGATCCCCAACTGAAAGCACTCGTTGCCAGTGCCTACGTCACGCCGGAAGTAAAATCGGCAATAGAAACCGGAGAACTGCTCGGTCTGTTCGTAAAGCCTTATTCGGTGGATCTTTTTCTCGCAAGAATTTCGGACGTCATTCGCAAACCCGCCATCTAGCGCCTCGGTTTGTATATCCAAATTTATCTATGCAAGCCCCTCTCAGGTTCTGCCAGGTGAAAACCCTACGATTGGGAAGGTTGTCGAACCGAGGCCGGTGCGATACTAAGTCAAGCGCTCAAGAGCGGATCATCGATGCTATGCTGGTCGATAGCCTTCCCTTTTTTTCACCTTATTATCAGCGACCGTAGAACCGCCGTGCATTCTCGCCGAGAATCGCGGCCTTGTGCTCTTGCTTGAGATCCTCACGCTCTAGAACTTCGTCGATCTCCTCCATACAGTTGTTGATCGAGATCTCGTGCGGGAAATCGGACGCGAACATGAACGGCTTGGATCCGACCCGCTCAATGGAGTAAGCCAAGGCCTTCTCGTTACCCTCGCAACCAACGAAGATTCGGTCCTCCGCAAAATAATCGGCGGGATGCCGCTTGAGCTTGAGTCCACCGTATTCCAATTCGCGCTCGAGCCGATCGAGCACGAGCGGAATCCACGCCGTACCGCCTTCCATGAAACCAACACGTAGTTTCGGGAACCGGTCAAACACTCCGTCGACCATCATTCCGGTCAAAGCAATCGCCAGTGGGAACGGCATTCCGAGGGCGCGAGTTGCCGGAAAAACCGTATAGGTGTTGAATCCAAGATTGATGTAGCTGCCGCCATGCACCGCCATGATGCAGTTGAGCTTCTCGGCTTGCTCATAGATCGGCCAGTACTCGGCGTGGCTCACATGACGGGTGAGCCCATTCGAAGGAATCATCGCCCCGATAAACCCCAGATCTTTGACCGCGCGGCGTAGCTCGGTAACGGCGTCGGCACCGCTCTGCATGGGAATCAGTGCCACTGCTTGAAAGCGAGGACTGCGCTTCAGATACCGTGCGTGAATATAATCGTTGTAGCCCTGAGCGTAAGCTACTGCCCACTGTGGATAGGCGACATTGCCGTAGGCCAATCCCGTGGTCGGATAGAGCACCGTGTAATCGGTACCCGTCTTGTCAAGGAACTCGAGCCATTGCTCCGGCCCAGTATTCGGATCGAACGTACCTGGGGTGCGCGGCGTCCCATCCGCCGGGGTGTGAAAATGATCCAAACTCGGTATCCAATTCCTCGTGCCCCGGTTATTGAACGGCGCTCGCACGAACTGAAGTATTTCCTCCGCGTCTTCCATCACATGGCCGTCAGCATCGACATAGGCTTTAGACATATGACCTCCTATACACAGCAAGCATAACCTCGTTCTTTGATGATCTTGGCGGTGAATAAACGAGACAGCTTGCTTATAAGGCCGGGTGATCTTGGCGTCAAGCCAAAACAAGGCCCGAGCTTCTGCTGCCCTAGCGAAATCCGCCTCGAAATAGAAAGAGTGAGGAGAGATTCACCGCACGACTTGCTGCTCGGGATGAGCCTTGACCCGTTTGCGTTACTTCTCAGCCAGCTTCTTGATCTGGCGGCGCATGACACCGAATGCTCCGCGCAAGACCGTCGGCAACCGCTCGTGAAGGTCGCCTTCGCTGGCGTCCCGGATCACGACCAATTCGTGTTGTGGAGGAACCGTAATGTCAATACGCACCCGAAAAGGATTCCCGTTTCTTTGATGTTCCTACGGCTTCTCGACGGCCATGTGACACCTAACGAGGTGATTACAGACGCGTTCGAGCTTTGCAGCCTGCTTGTCGATGAGCGCTTCAATGTCTGACGTTTTGCGAACGTTACGGAAAGTGATCTTCAAAGGAACCTGCATAAGTTCAACTTCCAATCTTATCCCCTCTCCCATGGCCAATGGAGAGGACCTCTCTCCTAAGATTTACTTCAGGCGAGATATATGCCGATGTCAATGCTTCTAGAAAAATGGATGGAGAAATTTGGCGCGTTATATGACGACGACTAGGAGACGGGTATGCCCAACCAAAAACGCTTTCGATTAAGTAGGCGTTAGTTCTTAGTTGGAACCAAAAATATTTGGTGGTTGTTTTTCTGAGTAGATTGC
>JAHKKJ010000159.1 GCA_020027655.1 Deltaproteobacteria bacterium
ATCTTCTCCGAATTCTAAAAACCCCTCAGATCTTGACAGAGCGCTGTTTTGACAGTCAGCGTGCCATGATCTACTCTGCCGGAAACACTTAGACATCATTTGATCTCGGGAGAACACCATAATGTCGGCTTACCGCCTAACGATGAGATACCTGGCTGCCGCGTCAACATATCTTGCGCTTGTGCTCTTCTTCACGGCTATCTTGTCATTCCCAGCCTACACGCAGAGCTTGCCTCTATTTCGCATCGCCAACGGCACCAGCGGTGAAAATCCGGCGGTATTTTGGGTCGGCGTCGAGCGAGGGTTTTACCGCAAACACGGCCTCAACGTCGAAGTCGTGTACATGCGCGCCGGATCTTTGTCAGTCTCGGCGTTGGCCGCCGGCGACGTTCAGATGGTTCTCACCAGCTCCAACGCGGTTTTGAATGTCGCTGCCGGCGGGTTGGACGTCGTGATCATCGGCTCGCTCTTTCACCGGCCCGAGGGTGATTTCATGGCGCGGTCGGAGATCAAGCGGCCCGAAGATCTCAAAGGTAAATTTGTCGCAATCCAAAGCATCGGCGGCGGCGGTTGGGCGAACAATATGCTGGCGCTGGATTATCTTGGCCTCGATCCCGACCGCGACAACATCCGTTTCATCGTTCTCGGCGATCAGCCGTCGCGCATTCAAGCGCTCGAAACTGGCCGTGCTCAGGCGTCGTGGATGGGCTCGACCTTCAGCGCGCCGCTCAAGAAAAAAGGTTACACGGTTCTGCTCGATTTGAGCCGCGCGCCAATCCCCTACGTCGGCGCGTCATTGGTGGTCCGAAGGAGCGCCGCGCTCCAGGAGGCGAAAACCTACGAGGCGATGCTCAAGGCAACCATCGATTCGCTGCGGTTTTTTCAAAAGCCGGAGAATAAGCCGATCGTTATGCAGACCATGGCAAAACATCTGAGACTTTCCCGCACCGAAGACGCCGAGACCGGTTACAATGCCATGGTGGCGGCCTACAGCAGTGACTTGAGACCGAAACCTGAGGGCCTCAAAAAGATCTATTCCATTCTGACGCGAACCAACCCCAAGCTTTCGACGTTCAAGCCTGAATCGATCCTTGACGATGCCTTGATGCAGAAAATCCAGTCGAGCGGTTACTGAGGAAAGGAGACCTTCATGAAGCGACTTGTCCTGCTGGCGGTATTGCCGCTGCTGCTTTTTGCCGACCCAGGTTTGGCCCAGCTGCAAAAGTTCCGCGCCGGGAACGGCGGCTTCGGCACCGCCATCAACGCCATCCTGCCGGGTGCTTATCACGCTAAGATCTTCCAAAAGTACGGGCTGGATGCCGAATACATTGCGCTGGAGAGCGGCACCATCGGGATGCAAACGCTTCTGGCGAACGAACTGCAAGTAGTTTTCACCACCGGCGCTCTCGCAGTCACCGCCAATCTCCAGGGGGGCGACACGACGATTATCGCCGGTGGCATCAATTTTTTTCCCTTCAAGTTGATCGTTCGACCAGAGATTAAGACAGCCGCGGAACTTCACGGCAAAAAGCTGGCGATCAGCCGCTTCGGTTCCGCTTCCGATTACGCTGCCCAACTGGCCATTGAAAAACTCGGCGGCGATCCAAAACAGGTGACCATGCTTCAGCTTGGCGGAAACCCAAGCCGGCTTGCCGCCCTGATTTCGGGCACGACCCACGCTACAGTCTTCAGCGAGCCTTTCGCGAGCGTCGCGGTCAAACAAGGGATGCGTTCGCTCCTTGACCTCGCCGACAGCGGCGTTCCCTTTCCACAAAATTCCTTCATCGTCCGCCGCAGTGTCTTGGCCGAAAGGCGAGCGATGATCGTCAATTCCATCAAGGCATCCATCGAGACGCTTTATCTATTGAGGAAGGACCGAAAGTTCGCGCGGGAAGTTTTGAAAAAATATTTGCGCATCGATGACGATGCCATGATCGATATCGGGATTGATTATTATTTGACCCGCCACGGCGACGGGATTCTGACCTTGCCTGACCGAAAGGGCATCGAGTTCGTCATCGCCGACACGGCGAAGACGAATCCCAAGGCGAAGGGACAAACGCCGGAGGCGTTGCGAGTTCTGGACGGCAGCGTCTTGGACGAAATCAAAAAAAGCGGCTTTATCGAAAAGGTGAAGGGCTAGACCATGATCGATCACACGGGTGTTTCAGTTAGCAATTTTGAAAAGAGCAAGAAATTCTACACGGAAGCCTTGAAGCCGATCGGCTACAAACTTCTACTCGAATTTCCCGCGTCCATAACCGGCGGGACAAACGTCGCGGGTTTTGGCGAGCCCCCTAAGACAGACTTCTGGATCGGCGAAGGAAGACCGAACGACCCCCGAATTCATGTCGCCTTTCGAGTCGATCAACGTTCACTGGTTGACGCTTTTCATCAAGCCGCCCTCGCTGCCGGCGGGAAAGACCACGGCGCGCCGGGTCTGCGGCCGCATTATCATTCGAACTACTACGGCGCCTTTGTTCTCGATCCGGACGGCCACAACATCGAAGTCGTTTGCCACGAAGCGCCGGCTTAACCCCTCCTTCATCCTCCCCCGCGTCGCGGGGGAGGAAAGAGGTGGGGGTTTGAACGGCTTGAACATTTTGAACCCACCTCACCGAGGCCTTGCCGTTCAAAGTTCCAGGTTCAACGTTGAAGGCTCGCGCTTAAAGCGCGACTGCCTTCACCTTGCAGCGCAAACCATAATCTCGACCAAAGTGCCTGGCGTCAGTACGGCCCCCACTGCGGCGCGGGCGGGCAAATTCGATCGATCGACCCAAGCCATCCAAGCTTCGTTCATTTCGTCCTTCAGACTGGCGTCGGCCATGTAAACCGTTGCGCTCAGGATCCGCGACTTGTGGGTGCCGGCCTTGGATAGTACGGCATCGATTTTTTTCAGTACCTGCTCGGTCTGCCCTTTCATCGGCAGCGACTTGTCGTCGGCGACGATACCGGAAAGATAAACCACGTTACCATGCACCACCGCGCTGCAATTCCATTCCCTAGGGTTAATTCTTTCGATGTCCATAACTTCTTGCTCCTTTATTGCGTCCTTTAGAAAAATCCCCCTTTATCCCCCTTTGCAAAGGGGGAAATTCTTTACACGCAGTTCTTTAGTTCTTCACGGTCCCGTACAACTACCCCTCTTTGAAAAAGAGGGGCCAAGGGGAGATTTGCGTTCAATAGACGATCAGCATCTCAAATCGGCGGCCGTTGGTCATGCCACTCCGTATTCTGCTGATACGTGTACCCGGCGCGCAGAACCGTTAGCTCGTCGAATGGCTTGCCTACGAGCTGCAGCGCGATGGGCAGTTTGCTTTCCGAAAAACCGCAGGGCACCGATAACGTCGGCAGGCCGGTTAAATTAAACGGCCCATGATACTCAGGCACGACATGCTTAAACAGTGTATCAATCGGACGGACGTCCTTAACCAGCGGCGCGGGACCCGCCTGGTTGGGTAACGCGAGACAATCGACTCTGCAAAAAACTTCAGCCAACTCGGCTCGGCATCGGCTGCGCACGCGCTGCGCCTGAATATAATCCGCCGAACCGGTCAGGAGTCCCAGGTAGATGCGTGCCCGCCGCTGCGCCGCGCCATTTTTCAACACCCAAGCGGCGTCGCTTTTATGGGCGGCCCAAAATTCGTTGTAGTAAATGACCGCGTTGGCGATGGTCGCTACATGCAAGGTTGGAACTTTCACTTCTTCGACGCGGGCGCCAAGCGACTTTAACTCTTCGATCGCCTTATCCACGAGCTTCAGGACAATCGGTTCCGTGCGTGGCGCGCACTCGTTGATGTAGTCACGAGGAACGCCAATGACCATCCCCTTCACGTCTTCACGCAGCGCACTCGCGTATTCGGCCACCGGCGCTGCGCTCGAAGTCGGATCTTTGGAATCGTGACCGGCGATGGCCTGGAGCACATGGGCAACATCTTCAACGGCGCGTGTCATTGGTCCACAGTGATCGAGCGACCAACTAAGCGGAGCGAGGCCGTGACGGCTCACCCGACCGTAGGTGGCCTTGAGCCCGACGATGCCGCAGAAAGCCGAAGGATTGCGGATGGAACCGGCAGTATCTTCGCCGAGAGAGCCCAAGCATAGTCCGCCAGCCACCGCGGCGCCGGACCCTGTACTCGAACCGCCGGTGATGTGTTCCGTGTTCCATGGGTTGCGCGGAAGCGGCAACTCGGCGTCAGGCAAGCTGCTCATATGAAGCTTGCCCATCATGATGGCCCCGGCTTCCCGCAGCTTTCTCACTGCAGTAGCATCACCCACTCCCTTTGTGTGCTGGCGAATTCGCGCGGGCGCGCCTTCGACATCCAGTTGATCTTTCACCGCCACCGGAATGCCATGCATGGGCCCGCGCCAGTTGCCGCGCAAAACTTCCGCTTCGGCAGCGCGCGCTTCTGCCAAAGCGTTGTCCGCCATAAGATTGATATAGGCATGCAGCTTTCCGTCCACGGCGGCAATTCGGTCTAGCACCGCCCGCGTCAGTTCCACAGGCGATAACGCACGTTTCTGGATGAGTTCCTGCGCTTCATGAACTGACAAATAATAGAGCGGCTTCTCTACAACTGGCATGGCGATACTCCTCTCTCTGCTTCAATGCTCAGCGAACACACCTTGAACGTTGAACGAGCGCAGCGCTTGAACCTTGAACATGGCTATTTATTTGCCGTCCACTCCGGCCGAAACACTCCGGCCACCTCTTCCGCACCGAGGTCGACGGAATGCAGCGTCTTCAGATTTCCCATGTAGAGCTCGATGATCTTGGCGAACTCTTCTAGGTCGCCTTCTTTGGGCTGCAGCCCTTCGCGCGCGAGAAGGGCGTTTAGACTCTGCTCGATCAATTTATCCATGATTACCCTCCCATAGATCCTGACACCTGAAACCCGACACCTGAAACCTGCCTCCCGAAACCCGACACCCTCGCCCCTACCGTGGCTGTGTGATCACATCAACGACTGCGGGTTTACCCCTGTCCACGACCTCGATGGCTTTGTCGAGAGTCCGACCAAGTTCATCCGGCTCCGTGATCGGACCAAAGCCCTCGACGCTCAACGCCCGTGCAATGGCCGCTATATCCGGCGCCGGGTCTTCAATGCGTATGCCGATACCCTTATTTTCTATCGGTCTCTCTCGCCAGCGCGCCATGCGCTCCTGGTGCTCTTCGTCGTTGTAGTAGGATCTGTTGTTCAAGACGACCACGAGCAATGGAATCTCATATTTCGCCGCTGTCCAAAGAGCGTTGGAGGTCATCATGAAATCGCCGTCGCCAATAATGCTGACACAGAGCCGCCCCGTTCCCTTGTGGCCAAGTGCCGAGCCGATGGACGATGGTAGGCCGTAACCGACTCCCCCTCCTCTGCCACCGCCGACGCCGTGGGCCGGCTCCGTCACTTCGATGGCTTCGCGCCAGCGCCGGCCGTGCGATGACACCAACGCCCACGATCTTTTCTGCACTCGTTTGTTGATCTCGCTGAAAAAGCGCGCTTGGGAAATGGGCTTTTCATCCCAAGCCTTTTCAATCCAAGCCTGGCTCTTTTTGCGGGCTTCGGCGTAGATCGCTTCGACCTTGGTCCGGCGCTCCTTGACCCGCTGTTGAAGGCCGGGAGTCGCGTTGAGCCGGGCGCGAACCTGCTCAACCAACTGTGGCAGCGCGACAGACGTGTCCGCCGCGATGGGAACGTGCACCGGCAAAAGCCACATCGCATCGCTTACCCAACTCTGCCGTTCAAGATCGAGCAGGGTTATGTGAATGATTTTCGTCGATGGGCTGACCCCTGGAACAAAATTGCCGCGCTCGCGCACCGTAGGTCCCAAGGGGACACCGAGGCTCGGCACATCGAGCGCCAGCACCACGTCGGCATCGCGCAAAGCTTCGTCCCGCGCCGTGGTCAAGTTCAATGGATGGGTGCTGGGAAAAGCATAACGCCCATCCGAGTCGATAACCGGCGCGCCTAACAGTTCAGCAAGATCCAGCAGCGACGGCAAAGCTTTTGGATTTTTCCCCACTTCTCCGGCAACAATGAGCGGCCAATCGGCGCCGGCAAGAAGCTGGGCGGCGCGGTTCAGCTCCTCTGGATTAGGCCCCGGGGCTGCCGGTGGGCGAAACAGCCGAGCGTCCGGCACAATCATTGGAGTGGTGATTTTCGCCTCCTGCACGTCGGTATCGAGACAAACATAGACCGGCCCTTTGGGTTCGGTCATCGCGATACGATAAGCCTTGAGAAAAGATTCCGGCACTGCTTCGACGGAGTTCGGTTGATCGTCATACTTCACGAACTCCCGAACCATGTTGCCCTGGATCAAAGCCGTATGAACCCAATCCGTCGACCGGCGGTTTGTACTGTTGAGCGGACCGCCGCCGCCGAGGTTAAAGATCGGCGTGCGGTCACACCAGGCATTGAAAAGGTTCATGCTGGCATGCTGCAAACCGACGATATCGTGGAGCCCCGTCGCCATGATCTCGCCCGTCACCCGCGCATAGCCGTTGGCGATCCCCACCGCGATCTCTTCGTGGGTACATAGAATCATTTGCGGGCCGTTTTCGCCCTCGAAGTTGACGATGGAATCGTGCAAGCCACGATAGCTGGCTCCGGGATTCAAAGCGATGTATTTGATTCCCAACTCGCGGAGCATCTCGGCCATAAGATCCGAGCCGTACTCCGCTCGGCTCTTGCGGCCGATGCCCGCCGCCCAGACTTCCGGGGTTCCTGATTTTGTTTGTTCCGCCACAGTTTTTTCCTCCGTATCCTATTTTCTAAATCCGCTAAGAAGTTCACGAATCAACGGCTGCTTTTGATCTTTCCGCCCCCTTAAGGGGGGAGAACAAAAGAGAGGGTATTTCTCACCCCTATCCAACCTTCCCCCGTCAAAGGGGGAAGGCAAGCCCGATAACGTTTCATCGCATAGTCGTTAACGTTTTGCCTTCTTAATGTGTCATCCTGAGCCTCAGGCGAAGGATCTAGACTTGTCCTGAGCGCAGTCGAAGGATTCTTCGGCTTCGCCTCAGAATGACCTCCGAAGTCAACTGCTTCACTCATTAGCGCCCAATAAGCTCGAGCGTCGCCAGGTAATCACGCACACCCTTCTCTACGTCATAGGTCGGTTCATAGCCGAGATATTTCCTTGCCGCCGAGATATCGAATACGCAATAGCTCTGTTTGCTTCGCCCCAATTTACTTGGACCCGGGCCGAGCTCAATCTGATGATCAGGAAACATCTTGCCCGCCGCATTCAAAAAATCTCGCGGCGTGCACGCCTTGCCGGTGCCGATGTTAAAAACCCACTCGCCTGGTTTTTCCGCCATTAGCGCAAGATAAACCGATCGCGCAACGTCGCCCACGTAAACCGCGTCGTTCTGTTGGTCACCGCCCTGCGGTATCACCCACTTCCCGCCTTCTCTCGCCTTCTCGATGAGCTGGCCATAGAAAGAAAGCGGACCATGGCGCGCTTCTTT
>JAHKKJ010000160.1 GCA_020027655.1 Deltaproteobacteria bacterium
GGGAACTGACTGCCGGCCGCACCACGTTCATTATTGCTCACCGGCTCTCCACGGTCCGCCAGGCCGACCTGATCATCGTCGTGCGCGGAGGAAGAATCGTCGAGCAAGGAACATTTGATGGGCTCATGCGTCGCCAAGGCGATTTTGCCAAGCTTTATCGCACCCAATTTAGCGCTCAAGAGGAAAAAGCCCGTGCGCTCGTATAAGCTTACAGCTTGCTGTGGACTTCCGCAGGAGCGCGCACGCCAGGAAAGAAGCGGACTGGCAAAATGAGTCGTAAGCTGAGGCTGGTCGTTTTGGGAATGATGGGTCGGTGCCCTTTTGGCGGCCAGAGTTGGCTTTACCTTAACTGGCTCCGCGGACTCCACAGGCTGGGCCATGAGGTCTGGTACGTCGAGGATGACACGGTCTGGCCATACGATCCGGAGCGTAACAGCATCACGGACGACTGCTCGTATGCCGTGCGCCATATCGCCATCTGTATGAAGCAGGTCGGTATGCCGGACACCTGGGCCTTTCGTCCAGCCTACCGGACCGGAGAATGCTACGGCATCAGCAGCGCCAAATTGGATGAGCTGTATCGGACATGTGATGCGCTGCTGAACGTGGTGGGGGCCACCGACCTGCGCGAGGAGCATCTCACCGCCCGTTTCCGGGTCTATGTGGAATGCGATCCGGTCATTGCTGAGCTACAGCTTGCCAACGGTGATTCTCATACGGCAGTCGCGCTCTCGAACCATCACGCGATCGTCACCTATGGCGAAAACTTTGGCTCGCCCGACTGCGGGGTTCCACTCAATGGTCACCGTTACGGGAAGACGCGACAGCCGGTGGATTTGGATCTTTGGCCGATGACTTATGAGCCTGAAGCGCGCTTCTTTACGACGATCGGCAACTACCGCCAGACCGGCAACGACGTGGAGCACAATGGCGAGATCTATCACTGGAGCAAGCATCACGAATGGGAGAAATTTCTCGATCTCCCGCGGCACACGAGCCAACCGTTTGAGCTCGGCATGCTGCCCGACGACCCTGCGGATCGCCAGCGGCTAGAGGCGCACGGGTGGAAATTGGTACCTCCGTTTCGCATGTCGCTAGACGTATTCGGCGATTATCCGGATTACTTCCGCCGCTCACGAGCTGAATTTACCGTGGCCAAGGACATGAACGTTCGACTTCGTAGCGGATGGTTCAGCGAGCGGGACGCCTGCTATTTGGCTTGCGGCAAACCAGTGGTTGCTCAGGACACCGGGTTCGGCAAAATCCTGCCGACGGGTGAAGGGCTTTTCGCTTATACCACCATCCCTGAGGCAGTGGCCGCTATTGATCAGATCAACGGCGATTACCGGCGTCACTGCCTGGGCGCGCGGGCAATCGCGGAGGAATATTTTGAAGCGGGCAAGGTTGCGGCTCGTCTGCTCTCTGATCTCGGAATCACGTAAAGTTGGCCGGTCTCATAAGACCACAGGCCAGAACAGAAATCTCATTGCGAAAGAGCCCAAAAAAATGTTCATAAATAGTCCAAGCTCTCGTACCTTTCCCGTGCCGTGTGAGTCCAATGATTGGAGACTTACGGTCGAGAATGGAGTCCATTGGTTTGTCGCCCCTAGCGGTGAAAAGTTTTACGGCGCCGGGGTGAATGGAGTCGATGCCGGAAACCGGCCTGAACAGGTTGAAGGACGGCCCGCTTACTATCTGTGGAATCTATACGCTTCAACTGACCTTTGGGCAGCAAACGTACGCGAGCGTCTGGCGAAATGGGGTTTCAATCATCTCGGAGCTTGGAGTTTTTGTCAAGAAAAAATCGGCCTCCCTTATATTGCCAACCTCGATCTCGGGCGGTTGAGTCAAGCGCTTTGGTTCGATGCTTTTGATCCGGCGTTACCGGCGCGGGTAATGGACTGGGCAGAGCGCCTCACGGCTCCGCATCGTCAGCGCGGATTGCGTATCGGTTACTTCCCTGACAATGAAGTTGGATGGTGGAATGCAGCACTCTTTGAATTCTATCTTTCTAAAGGATGGCGGAATCATACGAAGCGGCTGCTTTGGCAGCTTCTCCACGACCGCTATGAGGGAAAATGGCAGGAGCTGCTGCGAGACTGGGTGCCATCGGGAAAAATTGACGGTTTCAAATCTCTTCGCAATACTGGCGCCGCGCTCAAGATACGTCCTGGTGGGACAGGGATTAAGTTAATCAACGAGTTCACATATCTTTGTGCAGAGAGATATTACAAGCTGGTCCATGACGCTCTCCGTGCTGCTGATCCGGGGGCCTTGATTTTCAGCGACAGGTTGCCGATTTACTACTCGCAGGATGCAGTGCGAGCGATGGCTCCGTACGTGGACGTGATTGCGTCAAACTATGATTTGGATGGACCGGACGGCTGGGTGGCTCATTATTTCTTCGAGGGACTGGCAGCTCTCGCGGGCAAACCTGTTTTAGTTTCCGAATTCTTCTGTGCCGCGATGGAAAACCGGACCGGCAACAAAAACGCCGGACATCTCCTTAAAGTGCCCACCCAAAGACAGCGGGCGATGGTCGTTCAGCAGGCTCTTCAGAATTTCGCTCGCCGTCCCAATATTATCGGCACGCACTGGTTTCAATACTACGATGAACCCCAGGGCGGTCGGGCGGATGGTGAGGACTACAACATGGGACTCGTCGATATTTATGATCAACCTTACGAAGAAGTAGTCGCCGCCTTTCAACGCACAAATTCTTTACTCCCTCGCCTGCACGCGCAATCCGGCCGCTCTCGCCCGCGCGTGGACGATGCACCGATCGCCACTATTCCGCGGCCTTCTCGGACGATCGACGTCAGCGATGCGTCGCTGACCGATTGGGACAAAGACCGAACTCTTATGCGGGGATTTACCGCCGAGCCGCCATACGTTCCCTTTGCCGACATCTATCTCGCATGGCGTCCCAGCGGATTGTATCTCGCCACGATCGGCATGGATTACATGCATCCAGCAGACGTGTCCTACGAGGAGTCCTTCCCCTTGTCTGAAAGCTACCAACTTCATTTTCTGGTGTTCATCCGAAGCCGAGCTTACCATTTTGCCGTTCACTTCATGCCTCGTGACTTAGTCTTTTCTCCTGATGACGCCACGAACGCGAGAGGAAACATTGCCCTTATTCCTTACCTGTACAGGTTCTCCCCTGATGGCCACCATCAGCCACTATCAGGAGCGACCGTGCAGTATCTCAATGCCGAGGCGCCGCGTATTTCGTGTGAGGCGCATTTCCCGTCTCGGCTCTTCGAACTTCCTTTTCTCCGGGAGGGGATGAAACTAAAAATGAATATTGTCGTGATTTCCCATTACCGAGGGCAGGAAATGTTTTGGAGCGAAGGAACGGGGACAAAGACGTTTACTCGACCCGAAGGTTGGCGTGCTGTAACCTTAGGATAGTCTTGCAGCCCTGGCGAGGCAAAAAATTACGGAGGCTTACATTCAGCCCTCGATTTGAGCTAGTTTCTGCCCGATAGGGAGTAACCCATATCCGCCAAGGGGCGGAAGGTCTTTTTTCGCTGAGGCGGCCCAGCATAGTCACGGGAGATTTAGGACTGTGACCCATGAGCGGTGAAAAGTATCTCATCGTCAATGCCGACGATTTCGGTCAGAGCCCCGGGATCAACCGGGGCATCATAGAAGCGCATGAGCGTGGCATCGTCACGGGCGCAAGCCTGATGACGCGATGGCTGGCTGCGGGCGAAGCGTCCATCTATGCCAGAGAACACCCCAAGCTCAGCGTCGGGCTTCATCTTGATCTAGGCGAGTGGGTTTGTCGCGCAGGGAAATGGGTGCAGCTGTATAGCGTGATTCCCCTGGACGATAAGTTGGCTGTAGAGCGTGAAATTTCTCACCAACTCGATGTCTTTCAGTATTTGATGGGCAGGCATCCTACTCACATCAACTCTCATCAACATATCCATATGCGCGAGCCGGTCCGCTCTGTCGCTCTCCAGGTTTGTCAGAGTCTTGGAATTCCGCTAAGAGACTTGTCTCCTGAAATTCATTATTTCACGAAATTCTATGGTCAAACGCCGGAAGGGCTGCCTATACCCAGGTACATAAGCCTGGACCGACTGATCGAAATCATATCGACTCTACCAAACGGGTTAACCGTTATCACCTGCCATCCCGGCTATGCGGACGACCTGAAAACAATGTACCAGACGGAGCGTCGAGACGAACTGAGGGTTCTATGTGACCCTCGGGTTCGGGCCGCTATTGACGCGCTTGGAATAAATCTTTGCTCATTCAATGACTGGGACGATCTCAAGAATTTGCTAAACCGACCGAGCGCTGACTTGGTTTCATAGCCGTATCGGAGGTGTCTATGACTGACCGCGAACAAATTTGCCGCAAAGCGGAGTCTTTCTTTAACGACCTGTGGATGCGCGGCGACCCCTGGGAGCTTGAAACCTCAAATTGGGAGCACGAAAGGTATGCGTGCCTGTTGGCAATTCTCGATCGGCCCCGATACGGGCGTGTACTCGAAATCGGCTGCGGCGCGGGAACATTCACGCGGCGTCTCGCCGGGTTGGCGGATAAGGTGCTTGCTCTGGATGTCTCGTCCGAAGCCGTCGCCAGGGCGCGGGCGGCGGCTCAGTCGGATCTCAAACAGGTTGAATTCCGCGTCGGAAACATCATGGATTACAACCTGAGAGAGGAAGAGCCATGGGACCTGATTGTAATGAGTGAGACCGTTTACTTTCTCGGCTGGCTTTATTCCTTCTTTGATGTTTCCTGGTTAGCCGCAGAGATGTTCGAGGCGACTCGCCCGGGCGGTCAAATGCTCTTGGCCAACACGCAATTCGAAAGCGGCGAACCTCTTCTTCGTCCCTGTATCATTCGGACTTACCGCGATCTGTTTCTGAACGTCGGCTACGAATTGAACGCAGAGAAGATCCTTCCCGGCGTCAAACATGGGGTTTCCCTCGAGGTTTTGATGACGCTCTATCGCAAAGCCGACCACCCAACCGCTGGAGCCACTTCATGAAGCTTTATTCGCCGAGCGGCGAATCACTTCATAGATTATGTTGTAGCGATCCCCCCACGGGTATCGGGAGTCACTACGGCCCTGTCGCGGGTGAATCCGAACCTCGCGCGGCAGTGGCGAAAGTTTATTCAGAACATGATCGAGGAATGTTCCTAGGTCATAGGTATGCGTATAAAATCCTCGCTGATAGTGTTCGTCTAGTTTGCGTTTTGAACGAAGGGGTCGAGGGGGTAAATAAAAAACCAGGATTAGTTTTTTTGCCGCACAGGAATACAAAGACTGAATGGCTGGAACGTAGTCCGGTAAATGCTCCAGTACATGACGGCAAATGACGGCATCAAACTTGCGCCGAAGCTTTTTAGTTTCATAGAGCGACATCCGCCGAAACCGATGGCGATCCTCCGGATAGAGGCTTTGGGCAACCTCCAGAAACTTCTCAGTGACATCTATGCCAAGATAATCAATATGCAGTCCTAGATCACGGATGAGCTCGAACATCACTCCGGTTCCGCAACCCACGTCGAGAACCGATGACATGCCGTCAAGCAAGCTAAGAGTTTTTGCTCGCGACGGGTGGGCTTTTCCCTCAGGACCAGAACGCAAAAAATCCTTGGATTGCTCGGTGCTCCAATGACGCCAGCTTTCCTTCAGTCTCATGTTGATTCCAACAATGTCGGCGGCATGCGTTCTCGATAAGGCTAGATGGAAAAGCGTAGCAGTTTCGATAACAACATTAAACCGTACATACCAACCGATGCCTAATAAGTGAGTCTTTTAGGCCAATGTCAAGTCCTCGCTCCGTGAAGTGCTCCGCCTCCTCGGCGCACGCCTGCCCGAAGCGCATCGTCGAGTACCGCGATGGCGTAAAGACCGAAGCGCGCGGCTGCCGCCTCAGTTAGGGTGTCGCTCGCTATCTCGTTACTCTCGGGTGTTTGAAAGAGAACGGAAGATGTCTTATGAAGACTATCACGGCTCGTGATTTACAGAAGAAGGTTAAAGAAATGCGTGGATGCCTTTCAACACGACCGGGTTGTGGTCCCACGCCGAGGCAAACCAGCCGCCGTGTTGGTGGTGGTCGAGGGAAGTGACTCGAAAGTAGTTATGAGCATCGCGAGCAGTCCTTCGGCTATGGAACGCGACCTCCGGATTGATTTTTTCCGCGGCCTCGCCCTCTTCTGTATCTTCATCGATCACCTCCCCAACAATTTCGTGGCGGAGTTTACGCTCCAATCGGTGATGTTCTCCGACGCGGCCGAGGTGTTCATCCTACTCTCCGGCCTGACTGCCGGCATGGTGTACGGTCGCGCCATGGAACGCCAGGGTTTCGTGATAGCAGGGGTCCGCGTCTACCATCGGGTGTGGCAGCTCTATGTCGCCCACGTCTTTCTGTTCATGATGTTCATCGCGATGGTGGCATACACGGTCGGTGCCCTCAACAACTCGCTCTACGCCGAGGAGTTCGGCGCCGCCAACTTTCTCGACGAGCCGGGGGTGGCAGTGACCAAGGCGCTGACCTTGCAGTTCCAGCCGGCCTTCATGCACATTCTGCCGCTCTACATCGTCCTGCTGGCGGTTCTTCCCTTCGTAGTGGCCGGGTTCCGGTCCTGGCCGAGGGTGATACTTTTCGCCTCCTTCGCGCTCTGGCTGGCGGTCCAGTTCGACAAACGGATCGCGCTGTCGGCCTATCCTGGCCCCGACCGGGTGTGGCCTTTCAATCCGTTCGCCTGGCAGGGGCTGTTCTTTCTGGGGGTATGGCTCGGCTGGCGAGGCACCCGCGGCGAGGTTTCCTGGCTCGGCCGGCGCTGGCTGTTCTTGCTCGCGGCAGCCCTCTCACTGGCGGGATTCCTGATTCGGTTAAACTGGACCTTGCACGACTTCTACGATCCGATTCCGGTTCTGGTCAGCGGTAGGCCTCTGTGGCTGTTTTTGAGCAAAACGGACCTGGGGCTGCTTCGTTTCGCCAACGTACTCGCCGTTGCGCTGCTCGTCGCGCGCCTGATCCATCCCCAGGCGCGGTTTTTGGCCAGCCGAGCCGCGCGGCCCTTCGTTATCTGCGGGCGTAACTCTCTCCATATCTTCTGCCTCGGCATCTTGCTCTCCGTGTTGGGGCACTTGGTCCTCAACGAATTCTTCGGCGGCATCCCCATGCAGTTCGCCGTATCCGCGGCCGGCGTCGCGATCATGATCAGCGTCGCTGCGCTGATGGAGTGGTTCGCCGCCGCGCAGAGCGCGTCCCGCGCCAGCGCCCTGGGAGCGCCGACGGCGGGTAGAGGAGCGCGAGGATGACTCCTGCCTTCCTGCGCTACGCCATCGTCCTGATCGCCGCTGTGGGCATCGGGCTTCTATCCGCACCGGTGAGGGTCTTCGGCGAGGAGCGGGACTGCCCTGTGCCCGAGCGCTTCTACACGTTCGAGCCGCCGCTGACGAAGACGGCCAAGGCGCTCGCCAGCGGC
>JAHKKJ010000705.1 GCA_020027655.1 Deltaproteobacteria bacterium
CCATTGTCGGCGCCCGAATCAAAGAGCAGGTCTTGCGCGGAGCGAACCTGATCGTAATCGATCCCAGGCGCACAGAACTGTGCCGCTACGCTCACGTGCACCTAGCGCTGCGTCCGGGAACAAACATTGCGCTACTGAACGCGCTGGCTCACGTCATCATCGCAGAACAACGATTCGATCAGCGCTTCCTCCAGGAGCGTGTGTCGAAGTTCGATGAATTTCGTGAGTTCATCGCCGCATGGCCGCCGGAAAGGGCGGCAGCGATTTGTGGTGTCGATGCCGATCTTATCCGCAATGCCGCACGATTCTACGCGAGTGAAAAGCCATCTATGTGCTTCCACGGTCTGGGCGTTACTGAACACACGCAGGGAACCGACGGGGTCATGACCTTGGTGAATCTCGCTCTGCTCACGGGTAATCTTGGCAAGCCCGGTAGTGGGATCAATCCTTTGCGCGGTCAGAACAATGTCCAGGGTTCCGCTCATATGGGCTGCGAGCCCGACAATCTCACGGGATACGTCCCGCTCCCTGAAAACAAGGCGTTATTTGAAAGCGTATGGCAAGCCGCGCTGCCCACAGAAAAAGGTTTGAACTTGATGCAGATGATGGACGCCGCGGCGCAAGGCCGGTTCAAGGCCCTCTGGGCGATCGGCTACGATGTTCTGCTGACCAACGCCAACACCGCCAGCACCCGAAGGGCACTCGGCTCGATGGAGCTCGTGATCGTTCAAGACATGTTTTTGAACGAAACGGCGCGAGACTATGCCACG
The DNA here is from genome assembly GCA_020027655.1 of Deltaproteobacteria bacterium. Classification (GTDB taxonomy): domain Bacteria; phylum Desulfobacterota; class Binatia; order UBA9968; family UBA9968; genus DAIRFP01. Next base: position 771 of record JAHKKJ010000705.1, read on the forward strand.
GTCTTCTTGCCGGTTGCTTCTGCTTTTGAAAAGGACGGCACGTTCATGAACGGGGAGCGCAGAATCCAGCGGGTGCGCAAAGTTATTGAACCGCCGGGCAGTACGAAATCGGATTGGGAGATCATTTGCGACATGGCACGCGTCATGGGGAAAGGCGATCTGTTCAACTACGAGTCTGCCGAGGGGATTTGGAACGAAGTGCGGCGGGTTTGGAAAGCGGGGAGCGGCATCAGCTATGACCGGATCGATCAAGCAGGGATCCAGTGGCCCTGCCCTTTGGATGACCACCCCGGAACACAAATCCTACACGGCGAGAGCTTTCCCATCGGCAAGAAAGCAGCGTTGCGACGGATTCCCTACCAGGCAACTTTAGAGGTCGCGACTGAAGAGTTTCCCTTTCTCCTCACCACTGGACGAACATTGTATCAGTTCAATGCCGGCACCATGACCCTGCGCACTCACAACAAAGAACTACACCCGGCGGACTTCCTGGACATGGCAGCAGTGGATGCAGAACGTCTGGAGTTGCGTGATGGAGAAAAAGTCCAATTACGCAGCCGTTACGGCAATGCCAACCTGCCGGTACGCATCAATAGCAACCTGAAACAGGGCGAACTCTTCGCGACGTTTCATACCGCAGAGGTCTTTTTGAACAACGTCACTAGCCCGTACCGCGATCGCTATGTCCTGTCACCGGAATACAAAGTAACGGCGGTCCGAATCGATAAACTTCCATAGACTTCAGATGGCGGAACTTTTCGGCTTCGACGCTTACTCACCCAAAGAAATTGCCGAGCGAGTCGAAAACATCGGCGTTACCAAAGCTCGCCTGCCGCTATTGACGGTGGCAACACTCGGCGTCCTGGCGGGCGGCTTCATCGGCCTCGGGGCGCTCTATTTCACCCTCGTCACCAGTGACTCGAGCCTCGGTTTTGCCGCCAGCCGCTTGCTTGGCGGCCTGACGTTTTCGCTGGGGTTGATTCTCGTGGTTGTCGCCGGCGCCGAGCTATTCACTGGCAACAACCTGCTGGTTATGGCGTGGGCGAGCCAGCGCATTACAGCCAACGAGTTGATGCGGAACTGGCTCATCGTTTATTTCGCCAATTTTGCCGGCGCGCTGGGCTTGGTATTATTGGTCTTCCTGTCAGACCATTGGCAAATGGGGAACGGCGCCGTCGGCGCCAACACCGTGAGAATTGCTGCTGCCAAAGCCGCGCTATCTTTTCCAGAGGCCTTTTTCAAAGGAATCCTGTGCAACATTTTGGTCTGCCTCGCCGTCTGGCTGGCGCTGGCGGCGCGCAGCGTGGTCGATAAGATCTTTGCTATCATTTTTCCCATATCAGCCTTCGTCGCTGCCGGCTTCGAGCACAGCATCGCCAACATGTACTTCATCCCCTTGGGAATATTGCTAAAAGATCGGATACTCGTGAGCGGCGCCGAAAATCTTTCCTGGGCTGGACTCTGGTCCAACCTGTTGCCTGTGACCTTAGGCAACATCGTCGGAGGCAGCGTTATGGTGGCGCTGGTTTACTACTTCGTTTACCGCCACCAGGCAGACAAACTCAACTGATTCGCCATTTAGAATCTGCAAGAACAGCACTTTTTAATTCCTAACTGAAGTCTCTGGTTTTTTTTCTCCGGGGCAGCCGGATGAAAGTGAAGGAGGTAATGACCACGATCCCATTACCGTGACAGCCTCGGAGACCCCTTTTCGCGTTGTCATTGAGGCCTGCTCATGATGATGTGTTCAATTGCCTTTTCGACTGCTAACAGCAATCTCTGATGTTTTTCGCTATCCATAACCAACGCATCCAGAAAAGCGTCGACTACGTCTCCATTCTCCCAACAGGCTTGGCCTTTCAAAGAGAGACACGCGGCAACCACCGCCAGCTCTTTCATTCTAAGCCTCCCGACCCAGCACAGCATCGTATCTCTTTCCATCTCAACGCCATCCGCGCCGTTTTCGCTTCCCTTCTGCGCAGTCTGCTTCAGAGCGTGAATAATGTTAATCAAGAGTGTGTGGTGGGCTTCCTCCTCTATTACGACCCAGTCAAGGAGGAGACCGGCAGGAATATCTTCGAGCATCTCGGCTAGGGCGCGGTAATCGTCCACGATTTTATTCTGCTTCCGTAAGAGCTTTTCAAGCCCCACAACCAAAAGCTCGCGTTCCTTCTTTGCATTCATAGTTTTTCGCCGCTGAGCTGTGGGAATCTTCCCATTAGTAATTTTGGACGTGCAGTCGCAGTCACGAGATTTTCTGGTGCGCCCGCTTAAGAGGG
>JAHKKJ010000706.1 GCA_020027655.1 Deltaproteobacteria bacterium
TAGGCCTTGATTGAGATTTCGCAGGCTTTGCGCATGAATTCGATTTCCTGAGGGCTTTTGATAAGCCGCATTTCGGTCAGCGCAGCGGTGCCGTCTTTGATTTGCGCCTTGGGTAATGCTTCCGTCAGGCGTGAAAGATAATTAACTGGGAAACCGAGCCGTTGATCATCGCCAAGCTCGAAGCCGAGCTTTGCTTCAGCCAAGCCCATTTCCTTTAAGGTGTCGGCGATCATCTCCTGGGGAAAGGGCACGTCAGTATAGGCGCCCACGCTGCCGATCCAGGGCAGCGCCTTAGCTTTGGCTTTATCGTTACCATAGACCAGCAAGGCTGGTTTTCCGTTCTTTGGCAGAAAGCAGATCTGCGGCCGCTGGATGTGATCTAACTGGTAACTGATGAGACCGGAAAAATACCAATAGTTGTTCTTTTCCGAGATTACCAGCGCGTCCAGATCATCGCGCTCCATCAGCGCCTGGGCTCGGGCGTAGCGATCGAGATATTCTTGATCGGCGAACGGGGCTTCAGTGGCCATAAGCAAACCTCCTCGAACTTTTTTCCTCCCTCGTTTCCGGGGAAACTAAGGTAGGGGTACCGTCAATCTCTTATTTTTTTGGCACCCCCATCTTAATCTTCCCCCGTCGAGGGGGAAGAGATTTAAGAGCGAGCACTTGGAGTCTACACTTGTCTGGCAACCATCATTACGCTCTAAGATTAACTCTCGAGCGCTTTTCTGCCTTCTACTCTTTTCAACTGGCTCACGTAGTTCAATGCCTGTTCGAGTTGGATCACCGTCGCGTACTTGGCGTTCATCTCAAAAAGATTAACCAGGTGCGAGGTACGCGAGCGGTCGAAGACACACTCCTCGACCAAGAAAACGGGATAACCAAAGGAGTAACCGTCTAGGACCGTGCCGCGCACGCAGCCGCAGGTGCTGGTGCCGGTGACCAACAGGCAGTCGATATTCTTGCGCACCAGGTAAGTAATCAGGTGTGTGCCGAAAAAAGCGCTGGCGCGCGCTTTACGCACGATGAACTCTCCTTCTTGGGGCTCGATCATCTCGGGAAACTGGGTCGCCAGCTTTTCGAAGTCGGTAACATCGACGCCGCGCTTGGTGGCATTGCCGAAGGCCGCTTTGAAGTCCGGATCGCTGGTAGAATAGATCACCGGAACGTCCGCGTCACGACAGGCGCCGAGCAATTTTTTGATCCTTGGCAAGGCGTCCCAGGCTACCTGGCCGCAGCTGGTGGGAAACTCATCGATGGCATCCATGACCGGCATCGGCTTAGTACCGGTGAAGCCGGTGATAACATCGATAATCAAAAGCGCCGGATTACGGCCGAATTGGTCTTTGCCTTTGTAGCCGGCTTTCTCGTACATTTTTCTCTCGTCTTCTGGAAAAAACTGTTCCCACTCTCGCATCGTCGCACCTCCCAATTCGCATTATTTATTACTAAGCGCCCTTCGGTGGCATTTCCCTTGGGCCGTTCCGTGAACCCCCTCTATGTCTCCCCATTACCAAGGGGGAGATTTAGTAGGGGTCGCTGAGACGCCGATGCGGCACACAGACACGCCGAGGCGGCGAAGAAGCCTCGTTCATGGCGAGTAGGCTTTGTCACCCCGGCGGGTCATGAACAAGTCCAACGGCAGCTCCGTACCGATGCTCTTTTCTCTGGCCTTCTCGTACATCTTTCGCGCCGTGGCGGCAAATTGAATCCCCATGCCCGTGTTGTTCTTGAACAAGGTAATCTCTTGCTCGTCTGCGCGACCGCGACACTTGCCGTTCACGAGATCACCGAGCTCGTGCAAGTCTTCGGCTTTGACGATGCCCCGCTCGAGCCGATCGTGAAACTCTGCCTGTTTGTCGATAAAAATTTGGGCTTTGTAACCAACCACGATGAGGCCGGCCTTTTTGATCGCTTCGTCGTCGAGCTCCTTTCGTGGTAGAAAGCCGTCTCCTCCCACCAGGCTGGTGACGTGCATGCCTGGTTCGAGCCAGCGGCCTTGCACGACCGGGTCGACGGTATTCGTAGCGGCGCTGACGATATCGCTGCCGCGCACCGCCTCTTCCGCCGAGGCCACCGGCACGACTTCGACGCCGGTTTCCTGGCTCATTTCGCGGGCGAATTGCTCACGATTCTCTTTTGTCGGACTGTACACCTTGACCTTGGTGAGCGGACGCACAAATAGGTGGGCCGTTACTTGGGTTCGGGCTTGTTCACCGGAACCCAGGAGTCCCAGGACTTTGGCATCTTTGCGGGCAAGGTATTTGCTGGCAACAGCGCTTGTGGCACCCACCCGCATGGTGGAAATGTGATGATCGTCCATAAGCGCCAAAATCTCGCAGGTGTCCATGTCGAACAGCATGACGAGACCGATATAGTCACCGGGATAAACGCGGCGCTTGCTGCCAGCGACTTGCACTTCCTTGGAAAAGCTGGAATCGATGCGCAGTGCCATGGACTTCACGCCGGGAACAAGCCCCATGATGTTGTTGAAGTAGTACTGTCCGCCTTCTTCTTTCCAAGGGGTTCTCAGCCGGGCGCGCGGCGCGTTCATCGCAACACCCTGGCCCAGTTCGCGAAAGGCCTGCTCGATGGCGTCGATCTCTTCTCCCATGGGGAGCAGGTTTTCCATCTGATCGTTCTTGAGAACTAAAACCATAGAGCTTGCTCCTTTTGCGTTGTGCTGAGAACTTGGGTCTTATGGCTTGCGTACAACAGAGATTAACGAAGAGTCAAGAAGGCGAAAAAAAGAAAGGCTGAGGGAATTTCCTCAGCCTTTCGACCGGATTTATACAACCACGCGGACGGGAGACTCAGCCTTTCTTTTTTTTGAACCAGTCGGCGTCGATCTGAATAAACTGTTTCCACTTCTCTGGAGTCGCCGCCTCCTCAAAGATCGCTTCGACAGGGCAGACCGGCTCGCAAGCCCCACAGTCGATGCATTCCTCAGGATCGATATAGAGCTTGTCTTCTTTCTCGAATTCTTCGGTCTCGTTTTTGGTCGGATGGATGCAATCGACCGGACAGACATCGACACAAGCAGTATCC
>JAHKKJ010000161.1 GCA_020027655.1 Deltaproteobacteria bacterium
TTATCGTTGGCGGCTCGGACTGGCTGAAGGCGAACCGAAGTACGATGATCTGGAAAAGCGGCTTGCCGCGTTTCCAGTGATCACCGTGCCGACGATTACGCTTCAAGGTGATGCCGACGGTGCGCCGCGTCCCGACGCCAGTTCGTATGCCAAGAAATTCTCCGGCAAGTATTCGCACCGGATTATCAAGGGCGGCATCGGGCACAATCTGCCGCAGGAAGCGCCGCATGCTTTTGCCAGGGCCGTTGTCGACGTCGACAGTTTTTGATCGGCGAGAAAATCGATATGAAATCCGCCAGCAACGGTTGTTCTCCCAGCATCGTAATAAGTAACGGCAATCCGATCTAACGGCGAGGATCTGCTCGCGCTGCTCACCAAGCTCGCGCTCGCCGAAGCGCCCGCCGTTCCCGTTGCATAAAAATTTGGAGGAATTATGTCGAAGATGCGTGTGGCGCAAGTGACCCGAGCAAATGGAGCCCTTGAGATCGTCGAACGGGAAATTCCCGAACCCGGTGCCGGCCAGGTGCGGATCAAAGTTGAAGCCTGCGGCATCTGCCACAGTGATGCTATGACCAAGGAAGGCTTGTGGCCTGGCATCCAGTATCCGCGCGTGCCGGGGCATGAAATCGCCGGCGTTGTCGATGCGGTAGGCGTCGGCGTTGAGGGATGGGCCAAAGGCCAACGCGCCGGCGTGGGCTGGCACGGCGGCCATTGCGGCTACTGCGATTCTTGCCGGCGCGGCGATTTCGTTACCTGTCAAGTCGCGCCCCAGGTTCCCGGCATCGCCTACGACGGCGGCTACGCAGAATACATGATCGCTCCGGCGAGCGCTTTGGCAGCGATCCCGGAAGGACTTTGGGCGGTGGACGCGGGACCGTTGATGTGCGCGGGCATCACCACTTTCAATTCATTGCGCAACAGCGGGGCGCAACCCGGTGATCTCGTGGCCATACTGGGCATCGGCGGTCTAGGTCACTTAGGAATTCAATTCGCCGCGAAGATGGGATTCAAAACCGTCGGCATCGCCCGCGACATAGATAAGGAACCGCTCGCCAAGAAACTCGGCGCCTGGTCTTACATCGACAGCAAGACGCAAGATCCGGCCGCGGAACTGCTGAAGCTGGGCGGCGCCAAGGTCGTGCTTGCGACGGTGACGAGCGGTGACGCGATGAGCGCGACTTTGGGCGGCCTCGGCGTCAACGGGAAATTGATGATCCTCGGGGCGGCGGCCGAGCCGCTGCAAGTCGCGGGCATTCCGCTCTTGCTCGGAAGACGCTCGATCGTTGGCTGGCCTTCAGGCACCTCCGTCGATTCCCAGGACACGCTTTCTTTCAGCTTGCTCACCGGTGTGCGGGCGATGAGCGAGGTTTTTCCGCTCGAGCGCGCGGCCGAAGCCTACGAGCACATGATGAGCGGTAAGGCGCGGTTTCGCGCGGTTCTCACGATCAAGCACTAAAGTGAAGACGAAAATTGAGTTGCCATGCCCGTGTACGGGAGACGAATCCATGACTAGTACTCTTGCTTAATCATCTGTTTTGATGGACCGGAATGCTAAACTCTAACCATGGATTCTAAACCCGTAGCCAGCGCGGGTAGTTTACCTCAATCATCTCGCACGCAACTGAGTTTAAAGGGAACCCGAATCTCACCAGGACTGGCGTGCGGCACAGTTTGGGTGGCAGGTGACATACTCGAGAGCAGCGCAGAAACGTCTCGCATCGAGCCGCACCAGGTCGAAGCTGAGATGGAGCGAATTCGCTGGGCGTTCGTGCAGGTGGAAAGAGAGTTGGAAGAATCAGCGCGGCGAGTCAGTGAACAGATTGATCCAAGCCTGGCTGAGATATTTCGTGCTCACCAGTTGATGCTGGAGAGCCTCCTATCCTCGAACGAGTTTGAAAGGGAACTCAGAGGCTTAACGAGTGCCGCAGAGGCGGTCAAGAGAGTCTTTCGCAAATGGGAAGCGAAGTTCGCTGCGATCCAGGATGAGACGCTTCGCGAGCGGGCCGACGATATCCTCGACTTGGCCCGGCGAGTTTTGCGCCAACTGGAAGGCGCGGATGCTTTCGGACTTGCGACCATGCCGGCAGGTAGCGTGCTGATAACCCAGCGGCTGCTGCCATCAGAAGTTGTCGCCATCTCGACTAGAGACGTGAAAGCGATTGTCGTTGAGTCGTTAGGGCAAGGCTCACACGCCGCTCTGCTCACTCGTGAAAAGGGCATTCCAACTTTAGCCGGCTTGTCCGGGCTGCTCAGCCAGATTCATAGCGGCGATGAAGCACTGGTCGATGCTTTTCGCGAGGCACTGATAATTTCGCCCAACCCCGAGACACGTCGCGACTTTGAACAGCGACTCGAAAACTATCGCGCGAGCCTATTGACCTGTAAAGGGGAGTGCGGCAAGCCTGCGATTACGCGCGATGGCCAGACGATATCGGTCGAGGCGAATCTGGCGGCACACGCAGGCATCGACACCGTCATCGAGAACGGTGCTGACGGCGTGGGCCTGTTTCGCATTGAGGAGCTCTACTTCGCGCGTGAGCTACCGCCCTCTGACGAGGAGCTTTTCAGCGAACTGCAACACCTGGTTGCTCCTTTGCGCGAGAAACCGGTGACGATCCGGCTACTGGACATCGGCGGCGATAAGGCGATTCCTTTCCTGCGGCTGCCATTTGAGTCAAATCCGCTGCTCGGCAAACGCGGTGTGCGACTGCTGCTCGATTATCCGCAGCTTGCGCGCACACAGCTTAAAAGCTTGCTGCGGCTTTCGCAGGCCCAAGACATTCGCATCCTTGTGCCGATGGTCACCCTTGAGCGTGACATGCAACAGATACGCGACCTGCTCGTGGCGGTCGCTCACGAAATGAGGATCGAAAAGCTTCCGCTTCTCGGCGCAATGATCGAAACGCCGGCCGCAGCGCTGACGGTCGGGCAAATCGTAAGGCACGCCGATTTCCTTTCCGTGGGTACAAACGATCTCACCCAGTACACTCTAGTCGCCGGACGCGATAATGCCACGGTGAGTGACTATTATGAGGACACCCACCCATCAATGCTTCGGTTGCTCGGCATCATCGTTGCAGAAGCCTCGGGGAAGCCGGTCACGATCTGCGGCGAGATGGCGGGGCGAGAGGAAGTAATCCCAACGCTACTTGAACTCGGCTTCCGTGCGTTCAGTATTTCCCCTCCGCTGATCCCGACAACGAAGGAGCTAATCAGATCGATTGATATTAGAAACTTGCGCGGCCAACGTTGATTGAGATCTGCTCATTCGGATCGACGAATTACAGCGTTGTTACCGACATTACGGCGGGTTTTCTTTGCACTCACTCAATGCAAAATCGAGAACCGTCGACAATTTTTACTACACTCCTACGACGGGTATGGCGCACTCGACGCCGACGGCGACGTTGCGGTCGATCGGCGCAGCGCAGAGGCGCTTTTCCCCCAGTCCGCCGCGCCGGTGAGATAAATTTGGTCTGTAATTCAACGACCAGTAATCGAAGGACCTCGAGCAGATGCTGACCGTTCGGGACGTCGAGTTGATCTCGCGCATCGCGACGTCGCTCGCCGCGACGTCGCCGACTGAAATGTGCTAGGAGGTTGAAAGATGTCGAGAAGTGCTTGATTTACTTCTTGTGCCGGAGCAAAAGAAGGGATAATCGGAGACTACAGATGGACAGTTTCGTGCACCGCAATCCACGGCTATGGCGGACGATCGCGGTCGTTGCAATTTTATTTGTTTCGGTCAGTTGCAGCAAATCCGAGCAGTCGCAGGCGCGTCCGCCAGAAGTAGAGGTGGTTCAGGTCGAGCAAAAGGACGTGCCGATCTATTCTGAATGGATCGGCACACTCGATGGTTTCATCAATGCCCAAATCAAGGCGCAGGTAACGGGGTATCTGCTCAGGCGAAACTATACGGAAGGTTCTTACGTCAAGAGGGGGCAGTTGCTGTTTGAGATTGACCCGCGGACCTTTCAAGCGGCGCTGGATCAGGCCAAAGCGCAGCTCGCTAATGCTGAAGGACAGCTCGCACAGGCTGAAGCAAACCAAGTCAAGGCTCAGCTCGACGTGAATCGCTATGAACCGCTCGCCAAAGAGCAGGCGGTCACGCAGCAGGATCTCGACAATGCCGTCCAGGCCAATCTCGCTGCCCAGGCTCAAGTCCGGGCAGCCAAAGCTCAAATCGATGCGGCGAGGGCTCAGGTGGATGCAGCTCAGCTCAATCTGAGCTTTACCAAAGTTGTCTCGCTTATTGACGGCATTGCCGGGATCGCTCTAGCACAGATCGGAGATCTAGTGGGGCCGACGGGTCTGCTAACGACGGTGTCCACGGTTGACCCAATCAAGGTCTATTTTCCTGTAAGCGAACAGGGATACCTCAACTATATTAAGGAAAATCCGGATGCAGCGAAACGCGCCGCACAAGTGAGACAGTGGGGGCTGGAACTGATTTTGGCTGACGGATCGTTGTACCCCCAAAAAGGTAGCTTTGCATTAGCGGACCGTCAGGTGGATGTGAGAACCGGCACTCTACGGTTGGAAGGAGTGTTCCCGAATCCGGGAAATATCCTTCGTCCCGGCCAATTCGCCCGCGTTCGGGCCACAATCAGGACGAAGAAAGACGCTCTGCTCGTTCCTCAACGCGCGGTGACGGAGCTGCAGGGAAGCTACCAGGTGGCTGTCGTGGGGAACGATAACAAAGTTGAAATTCGCCCTGTCGCAGTAGCGGAGCGTGTCGGCACCGAGTGGATCATCGACAAGGGGTTGAAATCGGGTGAGCGGGTGATTGCCGAAGGCATCCAAAGGGTGCGTCAGGGCATGACGGTCGACCCGAAGCCGTTTGCTGCGATGCCCGAAGCCAAACCCGCGCTCACGGTAAAGCCTGAACCGAGGTAAATTACCATGTCTAAATTCTTCATCGACCGGCCTATCGTTGCAATGGTCATTTCGATCGTGATGGTGATCATCGGCATTGTCGCCATGGTGCGACTGCCGATCGCGCAGTTCCCCGAACTCGCCCCGCCGGAGATCTTACTTAATGCCACGTATGTCGGCGCCGATGCGCTGACTCTCGAGCAATCGGTGGCGACGCCGATCGAGCAGCAGCTACAGGGTGTCGATAACATGATCTACATGAACTCGACCAACGCCAGCAGCGGGCTGATGCGACTGAGGGTGGACTTCGACGTCGGCACAGACCCAAACACTGACCAGATCCTCACGCAGATGCGCTACCTCCAGGCCGAGTCGCAGCTTCCTGTGGATGTGCGTAACTTCGGTGTCACCATCCTCAAGTCAGTCACCAGCCCCCTGGCGCTGTTCTCTCTCTACTCGCCCAAAGGAACCTATGACGCCACTTTCCTCGCGAACTACGCATACATCAACATCAACGATCCGATGAGCCGTGTCCCTGGTGTCGGCCAGGTAGCAATCTTCGGCGCGGGCCAGTACGCGATGCGTTTCTGGGTGCGGCCCGACACCCTGGCGAGCTTGGGCATCACCATCAGCGATATCATAGCGGCGCTCAACAATCAGAACACCGTGAACCCCTCCGGCCAAATCGGCGCCGAGCCGGTGCCGCGCGGGCAGGAGTTCACCTACACGGTTCGCGCGCAGGGCCGTCTGCTGACTGCAGAGGAGTTTGGCAACATCGTCGTTCGCGCCAACCCGGACGGCTCCATCGTACGGATGAAGGATGTAGCTCGGGTGGAGTTGGGCGCGCAGACATACAACGTGATCGGACGCCTTAACGGCAATCCGGCCGCGATCATCTCCATCTACCAGCTACCCGGCTCCAATGCGATCGAGACCATGAACCATGCCAAGCAGTTAATGGAGGATTTGAAACAAAGATTCCCGCAAGACCTCGACTACACAGTCTCGCTCGACACCACCCTTGCGGTGAGCGAAGGCATCAGGGAAATCGTCAAGACGCTTTTCGAAGCGCTCGCCCTGGTTATAATTGTCGTCTTTATCTTCCTGCAGAACTGGCGGGCGACCCTAATTCCTCTGCTGGCGGTCCCGGTTTCCCTGGTTGGCACGTTCGCAATCTTCCCGATACTGGGTTTCTCGATCAACACGCTGTCGCTTTTTGGCTTGGTCCTCGCCATCGGGCTCGTGGTGGACGATGCGATTGTCGTGGTCGAGGCGGTCGAGCAGCACATCGAACAGGGGCTGTCGCCACGCGATGCAACGCTCAAAGCCATGGAACAAGTGTCCGGGCCTATAGTGGCCATCGCGCTGATTCTCGCGTCGGTCTTCTTACCCGTCGCGTTTATCGGCGGCATTCAAGGGCGACTGAACAATCAGTTTGCCGTGACGATTGCGATCTCGACTCTCATTTCGGCTTTTAACGCCCTGACGCTTTCGCCAGCGCTGTCGGCGCTGCTGCTGAGGCCGCGCAAGGAATCACGAGGGCTTCTCGGGCGCTTTTTTGACGGCTTCAATCGGGGGTTTGGGAAAGTAATGCACGGTTACCTCATAGGGAGCGATGCCCTGCTCCACAAGGCGGGCTTCTCTATCGTGCTGCTTCTTGTTATCGCTCTATCCTCTGGCCTGCTTGGCTCTCGGTTACCCAGGTCTTTCCTCCCGGAGGAAGACCAGGGTTACTTCTTTCTTAATGTGCAACTCCCCACGGCCGCATCGTTGCAACGGACCGACAACGTCGCCAAGCAAATCGAAGGCATTCTGAAAGAGACGCCGGGCGTTCAGACCTTCAATACGGTCGTCGGGTTCAGTCTTCTCAGCTTTGTCAATACGACATATAACGCTTTCTACTTCGTCACCTTGAAACCGTGGGGCGAGCGTGATCCCCAGGGATTAACCGCCGACGTCATCATGCGCGGGCTCAATCAGCGCCTCGCCGGGCTTCCCGAAGCGCAGGTGTTCGCCTTCGCGCCGCCCGCGATTCCAGGCATTGGCACGTCCGGTGGCGTAACCTTGATGCTCGAAGACCGCTCCGGCCAGGATATCGCATTCCTGGCGCAGAATACGGATCGATTCCTCCAGGCCGCCCGCCAGCGGCCCGAGTTAGCCTCGCTCACCACCACGTTCATCCCCAGCGCCCCGCAGGTCTTTGCCGACGTGGACCGCGACAAGGTGCTCAAGCAGGGGGTGGATCTGGGTTCGGTGTACCAGACGCTACAGGCCTTCATGGGGGGGATCTTCGTCAACTACTTCAATCGCTTCGGACGCGTGTGGCAGGTATACGTTCAGGCGGAGGGCGAGTTCCGCACCGAGGCGGATAATGTCGGCCAATTCCGTGTGCGCAACAGCGACGGACAACCAGTGCCCCTCTCCACATTTGTGAAGATGCAAACCACTTACGGCCCGGAGTTTACTGTCCGCTTCAACGGTTACAGGGCGGCACAAATCAACGGCATCGTGGCGCCGGGCTATAGCTCAGGCCAGGCAATGCAGGCGTTGGAGGAGGTGTTTGCCCAGACCATGCCGCGAGAAATGGGCTACGACTACTCAGGCATGTCGTTTCAGGAGAAGCGGGTTGGCTCGCAAGCGATCTTCGTCTTTGCATTGGCCGTGTTGATGGTTTACCTGGTTCTGGCCGCGCAATACGAAAGTTGGTTTCTGCCGGCCGCGGTGATTCTTGTCGTGCCGCTGGCGCTGTTGGGCACGGTGGCGGCGGTCGCCGTGCGCGGCATGGACAACAACATTTACACACAAAT
>JAHKKJ010000707.1 GCA_020027655.1 Deltaproteobacteria bacterium
AAACAGTCTCGGTGCCGAACCGAACGGCTTGCCTCTTGAACTCTTCCATTAGATCCGGCCCCATGATCCCTTTCGCAAAGCCGGGGTAGTTTTCTACGTCAGTGGTGATCGTCAATTGGCCGCCGGGCTGCGCGCCTTCGATGACCAGGGGTTCGAGATTCGCGCGTGCAGCATAGATGGCCGCGGTTAAGCCGGCGGCCCCGGATCCCAGGATAATGACACGGTAGTGACTTTTATTCGCCATAGAGTTTCTGTAACATAAAAAATCTGTGCGAGAAAGAAAGGTAGATAGGGCGAAGCTCAGTCATCTCGACGAACAGGGTCGCGCCAAAATGGTGGACGTTAGCGATAAAGACATAACCAGCAGGATCGCCGTCGCGCGGGGAACGATTCACATGCGTACTGAGACCTTGGCGCTGATCTTGGATGACAAGATCGAAAAAGGCGATGTCTTTTCAGTGGCCCGCGTGGCCGGCATCATGGCGGCAAAAAAAACTTCCGAGCTCATTCCTATGTGCCATCCGCTGAACATCACTTCGGTTGAAATTGATTTGACGCCCGCGGAGAATCCAGCGCGTGTGGAAATCGAAGCCAGCGTGCGCGTCAGCGGAAAAACCGGCGTCGAGATGGAAGCCATGACCGCTGTGGCGGTGGCCGGGTTGACGATCTACGACATGTGCAAAGCCGTCGATCGCGAGATGTCCATCGGCGAGATTCGGCTCGTTAAAAAGAGCGGCGGCAAAAGCGGAACGTTTCTCAGAAAAGAATAACCGCCTCCCCCGATCCTTTGCTGCGCATCATCTTAAAGAAAGGCCGAGAAGTTCCCGTTCTCCGGGGTCATCCTTGGATTTTTTCCGGGGCTCTAGAAGAAATCGACGGCAATGCGGACGCTGTCGGCGTCGCTGATGTTTTCGATTGGGAAAAACACTGGATCGCTCGCGGTCTTTTCAGCCCTAAATCACAAATCCGCCTTCGTCTCCTAACCTGGCAGAAGGAAGAAATCGATGGCGACTTTTTTTTCCGCCGTATCTCTCGATCCTTATCCATCCGCGAATCTATTCTGTCCAAAGTGACCAACGCCTACCGGATCGTTAACGGTGAAGGGGACTTTCTTCCCGGTTTGATCGTCGATCGCTATGACGAATTTCTTGTTTGCCAGTTCTTCACCGCCGGCATGGATCGCTTTAAACCCCTCATCGTCGATTCGCTTTCAAGCCTTCTTGCTGTCAAAGGCATCTTTGAGCGAAGCGAAGGGCGGGTTCGAGACGAAGAAGGTATCGAACCGTCAGTCGGCGTGTTGGCAGGAGAGCCGCCGCCTGAACTGATTGCCATCGAAGAAAACGGTTTCAAGTTTGTCATTGACTTGAGGCGCGGACAAAAAACCGGATTCTTTTTAGACCAGAGAGACAACCGAGCTTTTCTTTCGGCGATCGCGCGGGACAAGAAGGTCCTGAACTGCTTCTCCTACAGCGGGGCTTTTTCCGTCTATGCCTTGGGTGGCGGGGCTAAGGAAGTCGTCTCGCTGGATTCATCGAGGCCGGCGCTCGAACTGGCCGAGCGAAACCTGGCATTGAATGGTTTCGAAGTCAGCGGTTCAGAGCTGCTCAAAGGCGACGCCTTCACGTATCTCAAGGAATGCGATAGCGCTTTTGACATTATCGTCCTCGACCCGCCCTCGTTGGCCCGTAAGCGGAGCGACGTTGACGGAGCCGCCGGCGGCTACAAGTTTCTCAATCTCCACGCGCTGCGGCACGTGAGGCCCGGCGGCCTCCTTCTCACCTTCTCTTGTTCGCAGCATCTCTCCATCGATCTGTTCCAAAAGGTCGTTTTCGGTGCCGCCGTCGATGCGGGACGCAAAGTCACCATCCTCAAGAGACTCGGCCATCCCATCGACCACCCGGTGAGCCTGCATCATCCGGAAGGCGAATATCTAAAAGGGCTGGTTTTGAGAGTATTGGACTAGGCCGCCCGTTATGGTAGAGGGGACGGCGAGCGCAGGCTCGGAATTCGCCGCAGAGCCTCAAAACCACTTGGCGAGGGACCATGAGTCGATACCCAACCAGCATCAAAGAATGGCCGGCGGAAGATCGGCCCAGAGAAAAACTGCTCGAGAATGGTGCCCAAGCTTTGACTGACACCGAGTTACTGGCGATCATCCTTCGCGTTGGTAACGCCAGCACAGGCGAGAGTGCCATCGATCATGCTCGTCACCTGCTGAGCCAATTTGGGGGCTTGAAAGGAATTGAGGAAGCTTCGGTCAGCGAACTACGGAAAATCACAGGAATCGGGCCGGCGAAGGTCTCCCAGATCAAAGCCTGTTTAGAGATCGCCAAGCGCATCGGCAACCACAAGTGGGAAGTAGGCCAACCCCTACGCTCATCCGAAGATGTGTTTCGGCATTTTCGCGAGAGCCTTGAAACAGAGAAACGCGAGCTTTTCTACGTCGTTCTTTTAAACAACAAAAACCGGAAAATCCGTGAAGTCAAAATTTCCGAAGGCTCACTGACCGCGTCGCTGGTTCATCCCCGGGAAGTCTACAATCCGGTGATCCGCGAATCCGCCGCTGCGGTCATATTCGTTCACAATCACCCCAGCGGCGACCCCGCTCCCAGCCAAGAAGACATCGAAATCACCCGAAGGCTCAAAGAAGTCGGCGAGGTCATGGGCATCCGAGTGCTCGACCATGTCGTGATCGGCCTCGAACGCTACTATAGTTTCAGTGACAGAGGAATACTCTAGCCTCACTGGCTAGTTACACCAGTGATTCGCTCCCTGAAAACCCTAAGGAGTTGGCTCATCGGGATTCACACATTGTATTTCATTGACTTCGACCGGTCCGGCGTTTACTATTTGGGTTCAAAAAGCTAGACTATCTCATCTTACCATCACCAAAGCATGACCGCCCTAGAATTAGGTAGACCTCCCAGAAGAACAAACGTTCTCAGAAATACTATCGTTGTCATCCTGCTGGCGGCCATCATCGCTGGAGGCTACTTCCTCGTGCCAAAGTTTGAATGGCACAAACCGCAAGTCAAAATCACGCCC
>JAHKKJ010000708.1 GCA_020027655.1 Deltaproteobacteria bacterium
CCCGCGGTCGTCGAAAAGACTAAACACCACATCCTCGACACGATCGCCGCCATGGTTTCCGGGTCGCGCCTGGCGCCCGGAAAAAAAGCGATCGGTTACGTGAAAACCCTCGGCGGCGTCAAAGAAGCCTGCGTGATTGGGAGCCATATCATTACCACCGCGGGGAACGCCGCATTGGCCAACGGCATGCTTGCTCACGCCGACGAAACCGACGACTCCCACGCGCCTTCGCTGACTCATCCAGGCTGCGGCATTGTGCCCGCGGCCCTGGCCATGGCCGAGCGTGAGCGGTGCAACGGCATGGCGCTTCTCCGCGCGGTCGCCCTCGGCTACGACGTCGGGTGCCGCTTGACCCAATCCCTCGACGCCTACGAGTTCCGCAACGATGGGCATTCGACCCACAGCTTCGGGCCGATGTTCGGAGCCGCGGCAGCGGCCGGGGCGCTGGCGGGCCTACGGGAGCTCCAGGTCCGCCATTTACTGTCATTTACGGCGCAGCAGGCGTCCGGCGTCTCGTGCTGGATGCGCGATGGCGAGCACGTTGAAAAGGCATTCGACTTCGGCGGCATGCCGGCGCGGAACGGCGTCGCGGCCGCTACCATGGTCGCCCATGGTTTCACGGGCGTCGATGACGTGTTCGCGGGCGAGCGGAACTTCTTCGTGGCCTACGGCCGCAAGCCGGCTCCCGCCGTGCTGGCACGCTGCCTTGGTGAGATCTACGAAATCATGAATACCAACATCAAGCGCTGGTCAGTGGGCTCGCCGATCCAGGCGCCCCTCGATTCGCTGCTCGATCTCATCCGGGAGCACAGGATCAAAGCGGAAGACGTCGAGAGACTCGTGGTGCGGGTAGCGCACCAGGGCGCGAATACTGTCGATAACCGCGCCATGCCCGACATCTGCATGCAGCATATGTGCGCCATCATGGTGATCGACGGCAAGGTCACCTTCGCATCGTCGCACGACGAAAAGCGCATGCGCGACCGGAAAGTATTAGCACTACGCAGCCGTATCGAGCTTCGCGGCGATGATACGCTGTCAGCGGCCATGCCGAGCCGCCAAGGAATCGTCGAGCTCAGCCTACGCGACGGGCGTAATCTCAGTCACCATACCAGAGCCGTCCGCGGGACCGCCGAGAATCCGATGACGCGAGCCGAAGTCGACGAAAAGAGCTATGACCTGATGGCCCCGGTCCTCGGCAAGTCTCGGGCACGCAAGTCGTGCGATGCCGTCTGGAAGCTGGAGAAGGTTCGCGACCTTCGTGTCCTGCGCCCATTGCTCCGCGCCTGATGGTGGAAAAAAGGCGCAGGAGGCCGGCCGGCAATCCACCCTAGATTTTTAACTTGGAAATGTTCAAATAAAACGCATTTAAGAAAATTTTCGCGCCAAGACGCCAAGGCGCAAAGAAAAATATCTTCTTGTTTCTCCGAACTTGGCGTACTTTGCGTCTTTGCGCGAGTCATCTTTTTTCCAATTCGGTCATTCAAGGACAACGCAAATTTTAAATGTGTTGGTTAGCCTTCAGTCGACGACCTCGGAAATATAGTAGTCGACATAGCGCCGGTTGGCGTGCGGCCGGTCGTGGAACTTGACCATTTGCTCGCATTCTTCCTGGGAGTGGGTTTTTACCGGCCCTAGCGAGGCCGCCATGATTTGAATTCTGGCCGTCCGTACCAGATCGAGTCCCAAGCGCAGCAGCGTGTCCAGCTCGTTGGCCACCACCGTCCCGCCATGCCCGCGCAAGAGCACCGCGTTTCGATCCCCGAGGGTTGCGGCTACTTGGTGTCCCAGCTGATCGGTGCGGATCAGCACCGGGGAGTCGTAGATCGGCGTGCCGCGATAAAAATGCACGCCGCAGTTGGCGACAACCTTGATGCCTTGTCCGGCAATGCTCACCGCTACAATCTCGTCCGGGTGGTAGTGCAGGACGCATTGTACGTCGGGCCGCGCCTTGTAGATCGAGGTGTGCATGGCTGTCTCGCCGTTGGGTTCACCGAAGCCTTCGAGCTTCTTCCCGTTCATGTCGAGGACAATCAGGTCCCGCAACGCGACCTTGCCCGGCGGCATATGCGGCGTGCTGAGAATGCGCTCGTCGGGCAGGCGCGCCGAAACATGTCCGTAGACGTCGACCACGCCCTGGTTTTGGAGCACCTTGCAGGCCAGCACCATTTTTTCTTTTAGAGCTTCGACGGCATCCATTGTTTTTTCCTCCTTGAGTGTGCGGGAAAACTATTTTGCTTTAGCCTGGACCCATACTCCCGCGTGCCGGCTGGCCGGACGCGTGTTGTCGTTGGTGGAGACGGCGCCCGTCTTCGACGGCGTGGCGCTCGTCTGCGCCATGTTTTCGTCCGCCAGCGTAATGATACTGATGCTGATCAGAATCGTGAATAAGAAGCAACGATAGTTTTTGTATATTCTCCTCCGTGTGGCAGGGCCGCAATTTCTTGATCGCCTGCCCGTCGTTTCGCACCATAAGCCGACATTCCTAAGAATTGCAATCTGACTTTCAGCGCTTTGGAAGTTAATTTCTCTCTCGGGGATGGTTAAAATTCCTCGCCCTTCGATCCTTCGACCAAGCTCAGGACGCACAAGGCATGCTTCAGGCGAAGAGAAAGGTCCGTCATGCCGGCCCTTCGACAAGTCTCAGGATAAACTCCGGCCGGCATCCAGTCTTTGTCTGATGGCTGTTCCCTCTACCACCCAACTGGATACCGTTTTTCAACGGTATGACGGACGCTGTCCGTCACCCGGATTCGGGCTTCCGCCGGAATGACGGAAGGGAAGTCGACTTCGAGTCGAAAGATTCAGAACCTCTCGAATTCGAGCCGAGGGTTGTTGAATTTCTCTGTTCATTTTGCAGAGCGGAAAGGCGAGCTGGCGTAACGGTTGGCTCGTCTTTTTTCGTTCGATGAGAAGATACGAGATTTGTCGCGGCGGTCCGTAGTCGGCACGTCGTTGGCGAAAACGCGCCTACGGTTTCTCGGCCACAACTTTGCCGTTCTTCCAGACGTAGATCGGCGTACCGTGCATGCGTG
>JAHKKJ010000162.1 GCA_020027655.1 Deltaproteobacteria bacterium
GCCAGCGGAGACCTCGGTCGTCCAATGGTCGCCGCTCCGGGAACTCCAGCGGACCGGGTGAAGATTCTGCGCGAGTCCTACGCAAAGGCCATGAAAGATCCTGAGCTGGTGGCGGAGGCGAATAAGGGAAAAATGGACATGGATCCGTCAACCGGCGAAGAGCTCCAATCTCTGTTGAAGGAGATAATGGATCAGCCTCGCGAGGTTATTGACCGGGTAAAGAAAATGCTCGCTGAATAGTTGTGCATGATTGGAATAAAATGTATTGGGTTTTAGATCCATCATTCCATCCTTCCACTATTCCATTCTTTTTCACTAGCCTGCTAGGGGCTATCTTTATGCGCCCCGTCTGTTATAGTGAGTAGCGCAGAAGCAATCCCAACGTCCAAATAGAAATACTCGGTCTCTTTTGGCCGATTGTCGCAGAGGCGGTCCCTAGGGTATCCGCCTCTTTGCGTTTATAAGCCACCAATCAACTGAAACGGGGAATAGCAGCTGCAGGAAGGATATTCCCTATGAAGCTTCGCTCTCACGATTCGCCGATCAGCCGCATTGCTTTTATCGGTAACTACTTACCGCGCCAGTGCGGTATCGCCACGTTTACCACCGACCTCTGTGAGGCCATCGCCACCGAACACAGCGACACCACATGCATCGCGTTGCCCGTCAACGACATCGAAGGCGGCTACGCTTACCCGTCGCGCGTTCGCTTTGAACTGGCGGAAAAAGATATCGACTCTTATCGACGCGCCGCCGATTTCCTCAATATCAACAATGTGGACCTTGTTTGCCTGCAATTCGAATATGGGATTTTTGGCGGGCGGGCAGGCAGCCATATTCTCACCCTACTGCGTGAATTGCGCATGCCCATTGTAACAACTTTGCACACTATTCTCCGCGAACCTGACGCGCAGCAACGGCAGGTGTTGGAGAACGTCGCGGCCTTCTCAGATCGATTGGTGGTGATGAGTGAGCGCGCCGCGGAATTTTTGCAAAAAGTCTATCGTGTAACGCCGGACAAGATCGATCTCATTCCCCACGGCATCCCCGATTTGCCTTTTGTCGACCCGAGTTTTCACAAAGACCTGTTTGGAGTCGAAGGCAAGACCGTCTTGCTCAGTTTTGGATTGCTTTCGGCGAACAAAGGTATCGAGAATGTCATCGCCGCCCTGCCGGCTATTTTAGCCAAGCATCCGAACGTCGTGTACTTCATCGTCGGCGCAACTCATCCCCACGTCAAGCGGCACGACGGCGAATCCTACCGGTTGTCTCTGCAATGGCTGGCTCACGAGAAAGGCGTCGAAGGTCACGTGATCTTCTACAACCGATTTGTCAGTTTGGAGGAACTCGTTGAGTTCATCGGCGCGGCGGATATTTATATCACGCCCTATCTGAACCCGGCGCAGATCGTTTCCGGCACGCTCGCTTACACGCTGGGAGCAGGTAAAGCCGTGATCTCGACCCCGTATTGGTATGCCGAAGAAATGCTGGCTGAAGAACGAGGAGCGTTGGTACCGTTTCGTGATCCGGAAGCATTGGCCGAGCAAGTCATCGATCTTCTAGATAACGAGGCCAAGCGCCACGGCATGCGCAAGCGCGCCTATGTGTTTGGGCGGGACATGATCTGGCCCCAGGTGGCACGCCGCTACCTGGAGAGTTTTCAGCGCGCCCGCGCCGAGCGGCGTCATTTCACGACCACGGATTTCGCCGTGAAACCGCTCGACAAGCGTCCTGGTGAGCTCCCGCCCTTGAAACTCGATCACTTACGCCGCATGACGGACGATACCGGCATGTTCCAACACGCCATTTTCACGGTGCCCAACTATCGCGAGGGCTACACCATCGACGACAATGCGCGCGCTCTGACCGTGACGACTCTCTTGGAGGAACTCGGCAATGAAGAGGCCTTAGAACTGGCGTCACGTTATCTCGCCTTTGTCGGGTATGCCTTCAATACTGAGACCGGACGTTTTCGCAATTTCATGGACTACCAGCGCAATTGGCTGGAAGAGAGCGGTTCCGACGACAGCCACGGCCGCACGTTGTGGGCCCTGGGCACCCTGTTGGGACGCTCCAACACACCGGCTCTTCATAGTATGGCCGGCCGGCTATTCGAGCAGGCCTTGCCGGTCATTATCAAGACGACCAGTCCGCGGGCCTGGGCTTTTGCGCTGATCGGCATCCACGATTATCTACGGCGGTTTGACGGGGACCGCAGAGCGAGCCAGGTTCGCGAGGAATTGGCCGGGCGGTTGATGGTGTTGTATCAAGATCACCGTGCACATGAGTGGCGCTGGTACGAAGAATCGCTGACCTACTGCAACGCCGTGTTGCCCCATGCCTTGCTGATGTGCGGACAATGGATACCGAATAACGATATGACTGAAGCCGGACTGGAGTCGCTCAGTTGGTTGGCCGACTTGCAGCGCGCTGAAGAGGCTGGGGGTCATTTTGTCCCCATCGGCTCCAACGGCTTTTATCAGCAGGGCGGCAAGCGTGCCCGGTTCGATCAGCAGCCGGTGGAAGCTCAAGCCATGGTATCCGCTTGCCTCGAAGCGCATCGCATCACGGGAGACAAAAGCTGGCACAAAGAGGCCCGACGGGCTTTCGAGTGGTTCCTCGGACGCAATGATCTGAACCTTCCGATCTACGATCCGACGACGGGCGGTTGTCGCGACGGTCTTCATGCCGACCGTCCAAATGAGAATCAGGGTGCGGAATCTACGCTAGCCTTTCTCCAGGCCTTGCTGGAGCTGCGCCTGGCTGACAATGCTCTGCAATCTCTGGAGGCACGATCCTAGTGAACAACCGACACCCCGAGCTCTTTCGCCGTCATCCGCTCAATCCCATTTTGACCGTCGCCGCTTGGCCCTATCCGGCCAATAGCGTGTTTAACCCGGGCGCCACGTTACTACCCGATGGAACTACCCTGCTATTGTGCCGCGTGGAGGATCGGCGCGGCCATTCCCACTTTTCTGTGGCCCGTTCCGCCAATGGTGTGGATGACTGGCAGATTGGCCCCCAGCCCACCCTATTGCCCGACCCCGAACACTTCCCAGAAGAAGTGTGGGGCATTGAAGACCCACGCATCACCTACCTCTCCGAACTGGGCAAGTATGCCATTGTCTATACCGCCTACTCGCGTGTCGGCCCAGGTGTGGCCCTGGCGCTCACCGAAGACTTTCACCATTTCGAGCGCTATGGGATGATCATGCCGCCGGAAGATAAAGATGCGGCTCTGTTTCCGCATCGTATCGGCGGCCAATGGGCCCTGATCCATCGCCCGGTCAGCTTTCACGGCGCGCACATGTGGATGTCCTATTCGCCCGACCTGAGGCACTGGGGCAGCCACAAGCTGATGCTGCAAGGCCGGCTTGGTGGGTGGTGGGATGCGAATAAAATCGGCCTTTCGCCGCCGCCGATCGAGACGCCGCAGGGCTGGCTAGTGATTTACCACGGCGTGCGGCAGACAGCGTCCGGCTCAATCTACCGACTAGGACTCGCTCTGTTCGATTTGCAAGCACCGGAGCGGTGCCTGAAACGTAGCGAAGAGTGGGTCTTCGGCCCGCAGGAACCCTACGAGCAACGTGGAGATGTGGACAACGTTGTCTTTCCTTGCGGATATACTCTTGCACCTGACGGCGACACCATCCACGTCTATTATGGCGCGGCCGACACGAGCATTGCCCTCGCCACCGGCAGTATTCGCGCAATCCTCAATCAGCTTGAAGAAAACGAACAAAGGACCGCCTAAAATCCCGTGCGATTGCCTGTAAACTTCAGGAAGGATGTTCAAAAGAGGAGAATCTGTGGAAAAAACTTACGATGAACTTAAATTCGTTGATGTTTTCAAGAAACATTTTAGCGAAGCGAAGAATACTGTGAGAAGTGCCGCACGGTTGAGTTTGGTCGTGTGCAAAAACCATCGACGGCGGATTGATAAAAACAATCTCGCCAAGAAGATCATCGAAAAACAAGCCCGACTTTTGCTCGAGAGTAACGATGCCATTCTCATACGTCGTTTCAGCAGCGGCCGAATTGTTTTTTGGAATCGCGGCGCACACACACTCTATGGCTGGTCTAAGAAAAAGGCCATGGGAAAGCCTGTTTACAACCTTCTCCAGACGAAGCTCCCGGAACCGCCCCGCGACATTAAAACTAAGCTTAGAAGGCACGGTTGCTGGACTGGAGAGTTGGTCCAAACTACAAAAGATGGAAAAAAAATTGTCGTTTCGAGTTACTGGTCGCTGCGCCAGAGCTCGAACGGAGGTCCTATGGAGATTCTAGAGGTAAATTCCAACGTGACGAATCGAAAAGAGTCGGCGCACAAGGCGCAAGAGACCGAACAGCTGGCCCTAGTGGGGACTATGGCCGCCGTATTCGCCCATGAAGTTGCCAACCCCCTCAGTGGACTGTCCGCTTCTCTGCGGTTTGTCGAGAGCGATCTCGAACAGAAGAATTTCGATGTTCCTTTCTTGCGAGCCACTGTCCAAGGGGCGATGCGAGAAGTCGATCGTTTAATATCATTGCTCAATGAGTTTCGCTCTCTGGCGCTGCCGCAAAGTCTCGACCTCAAATTGACCGATCTTCAAGAGATTATCGAAGAGATCTTGGCTTCAGAAAAGCTGGCTCACGGAACCGATGGAATCGCCATCAAAACCAATTTCGAGAGCAGCTTGCCCCTGATCAGGATAGATCGAGCAAAGGTAAAACAGGTGGTTTTGAACCTTTGCAAAAACGCTATCGAGGCGATGCGGAAAGGAGGCTGCCTAACCGTCAAAGTCTATCGTTCCGAGCTCATGGTGGTCTTGGAAATCAATGATAACGGCGTTGGAGTTCCGCATGGCGTGAATGTTTTTGAGTTATTCAAAACTACCAAACCCTGTGGCAGTGGATTGGGACTTCCTGTCGCCCAGCAGATTGTCTCAGCCCACAACGGGACGATCACCTACACCACTGAGGCCGGCCAAGGAACCATGTTCAAGGTTTGTTTGCCGGCGCCCCCAAACCAGGTGATGTGAGCTTTCTCTAGCACGGCTTTCAGGCACAGTGCAAAGAAATTGACTTGGTTGGGTCTCAAGATTAGTAATTGAGGAAGGAAGGAGAGTCGCGTGCTGCTGAGTGTGGGAAATAAGATCGTCTATCCGCATCAAGGCCCCTGTCTCATTGGCGCGGTGGTGCAAAAAGTGGTTGGCGGTAGACCGACGCGTTTCTATCACTTGGCTCGACTCGACGATGTCGGCGGCGCGATGTTTGTGCCTGTAGACAAAATCGGCGAACTAAAAATCCGCCAGTTAACACCAAGGTCTGACATTCCCAAGCTACTACGCCGCCTACAAAAGCCAGCCTCAACAGCCATGAACTGGAAGCAGCGTGCCATTGACAACTTGAAACTCTTGGCCTCCGGATCGGCATTTGATTTGGCTGAAGTCGTGGAGTCACTCACGGAGTTGAACGAGGCAAGGACGTTAGCGCCGCGTGACCGGGAGATGCTCGATAGGGCGAGAAGGATACTGATTTGCGAGATCTCGGAAGTGACGGGAGAGACAAAAAGTGCGACTGAGGAACAGGTAGACCAGGCTCTCAACGTCCGCGAAAAAAGCATCAAGCAACCTGCAGGAAGAAAGGCAGTGCGCCAGACATAACGCTGTGACCGGCACCAATAACTGAAAAGGAGTTTTTATGGCAAGTGAAACATTTAAGAAACGTCAGAAGGAAACGGCTCGGCGGGAGAAGAAGCAGAAGAAGGCTGCCCGGCTGATGGAGCGACGAAACGAGAAGGCAAAAACCGGCACTACGCTTGAGGAAGAAAAGCCAAAAACAGCCGAATCGAATTGGCCATAAAATGAGAAAACGCATTGCATACAGGGAACATCTGATTCTTGGCGAATCATTTCAGCGGATGGAATACGGAAGCTGGGTTGCCCAATATACTTTGGTCCGCCGGGAGAGCCACGGTAAGCGAACCGATCTCCCGTTACACCAATATCAATTCAACGCAATTTTCCGGAGCAAGAGTGAAGCCGACGCGTACGCCCTGCGAAGAGCAAAAGAATGGATCGATAAGAACTGACTCATTCCCCAACTCTAAACAGGGCAACAATTCTTTTCAAAATCGTCCAATATTGGACAGCAATTCTTCGGGGGACGGCATATGATTTTTGTTTGAAACAAGTCAAGGACAGGGGTTTCACTCCGCGGTTACCTGAAATTCTTCAAGTAATTCTGCCATACTTAACCCTCTAACCGGTTAGACCCAGGAGGTCGAAATGTTTAGTCGCAATGTTAGCTTCAAGCTCAAGCCCAGGAGCACGGCGGAGTTTACCCGCATTCTTGAAGGGGAAATCATTCCCTTGCTCCGAAGACAAAGGGGATTTGAGGATGAGATCAGTTTCATCGCCCCGGAACGTAACGAGGCAGTCGCCATCAGCCTGTGGGATAAAAAAGAAGACGCCGAGGCTTATCACCGCGGGAAGTATCCTGAGGTCTTAAAGGCCCTTGCCAGGGTGGTTGAAGGCACTCCGATAGTGGAGACCTTCGAGGTCTCCAACTCGACCTCCCATCAAATCGCTGCTAGCGCGGTTGCCTAGACACTGAAAGAGACGATGTCGAGTGCGAGCGTCATCGGATCACCCGAAATCTTCTTGCTTTCGGGTGACTAGGCCGGCGCGCCTATCCAAGCGTCCCAACCGCAGGCATCACCAATCGGAGCCACGGCGACGGAGGGAACGATTACCAGATGAAAAGCAGCATTTCATACAAAAGCTGTCTCATTCGCGGCGAGTCATTTCAGCGCACGAAAGATGGGAAGTGGGTTCCGCAGTATACCTTGAGGCGTCAGGACACCAAAAATCAGGTGAGCGATTTTCTATCCCATCAAGCTCAACTCGATAAGACTTTCCCAACCGAAAGTGCCGCTGACGACTTTGCTCTGCAAGAAGCAATGAAGTGGATTGATAAGAACTCCAAGCTGAAGAGCTAACAGCCCCAGTGCATGTCGCGCATCACCACTCACCCCTTATTGTCCACCTTCTGACAATTGTCAGCTTTTTCTTCGATCGCGGCCTAAAATGCCTTGATTTCCATCGATGGAATAACCTAAGGTTGTCCATGAAGATACTGCTTGAGATTTCACCCGAACACTATGATCGCCTGCTGAGTGGGGTTTCCGAAAAGTCTCTTTTGTACGGCGTCCTTAAAAACGGCGTGGTCATTCACCCTACTAAAGCAGGCGCGGGGTCTAAGATGATCGAGATCCTTTGCGAGAAGTTTCACGCAAGAATGCTTCGCGCCCTTGCGGAAAATCTTTCCCCACAAGCCGTGCCCCAGATTGAAAAGGCAATCAGACTTTCTCGAATGTACCACTAATAGACGAGTCATCACCTTCAATTTTACGGCATGTTCCAGCAGTCGACCTCAACCTGGGGTGGGATCTTCGGAG
>JAHKKJ010000709.1 GCA_020027655.1 Deltaproteobacteria bacterium
ATATTGGGTAACGCTCCCGGAATCACCACTTTCGTGAAGATCTGGCGCTGGTTCGCCCCCAGGTCCCGCGCGGCTTTGAGAAGCACCGGATCGATGGCTTTCACTCCGGTGACTGTGTTGATCAAGACGAGAAAGAGAACGCCGATCATGATGGTCATGACCTTCGAGGTTTCGCCCAGGCCAAACCAGAGAATGAAGAGCGGAAAGAGCGCCGACTTCGGGATCGGGTAGATCGCGGCGACGAGGGGATCGACAGCGTCTTCGACGGCGCGAAACCATCCCACCAGAAGCCCGATAAGAATCCCGAGGATTGAGCCGTAGATGAAGCCTTGAAGCACCCGATGGAGACTCACGGCGACGGCCCAAGGCAGGCGGCCGTCGAGGGTCAGATCAATCATGGTGCGAAGAACCGAGATCGGTGCGGGAATAATCAGCTGATTGACTTCGCCGAGCCGCACTACGCCTTCCCAGAGCAAAAGGAAAACGATAGGAGAAATGATCCTCAGCGGCCGATAGCGTTTCCACATAAAACCCCCTTAAGAAACAGTTGAGCACCTTGTTTCGGGTCTCGTGTCTCGGGTTTCGTGTTGGGAGAGGGGAACTCGAAACACAAAACTCGGAACTCGAAACTATACTACGTGAGTCCCTCCGCTTTGAGAGAGCGTTCGACTTCTTCTCGGATTTGCTCCGAAAGGTATTCAAGCAGTTCAACCTCGCCACGGCCCGTAATGCTTCGGGGCCGCGGTAGCCGCACCGGCACGATTTCCTTTATACGGCCCGGTCGAGCCGTAAAAAGAACAACCCGATCACCGAGCAGAACCGCCTCGTCCAGGCCATGAGTCACGTAGATAAAGGTCCGTTTGGTCTCTTGCCAAATGCGCACGAGTTCTGCTTGCAGCACCTTGCGGGTCTGGGCATCCAGTGAAGCGAGCGGTTCGTCAAAAAGCAAAATGGCGGGATCGTTGGCAAGGGCCCGCGCGAGCGCGACCCTCTGGCGCATGCCGCCCGACAGCTCGTGCGGGTAACGATGCTCAAAGCCCCGCAGATGAACTAACTCGATCAGTTTCTGAGCATTGACTTCGCGCTGGGCTCTTGGCACGCTTCTCACTTCCGGACCAAAGACGATATTTTCCAGAACCGTGCGCCAGGGAAACAGAGCGAATTCCTGAAACACCATTCCGGTTTGCTTCTGACCGTCTGCCGACCTGCTGATGTCGACCGTGCCGCTCCCGGCTTCCTCCAATCCCGCAATGATCTGGAGGAGGGTGGATTTGCCACAGCCCGACGGTCCAACGAAAACCAAGAACTCGCCTTGCTCGACCTCCATACTGATGCCACCGAGCGCCACCACCTGTTCTTTGGTCCGCTCGATGTGCCAGACCTTGCCGATATCCTTGAGGCGCAGAATGGATGCCATCACTCTTGTCCGAAATCTCCCCTGGCCCCTCTTTTTCAAAGAGGGGAAACGAAAACCGGAGTTCTTTCGAGTGGCGGACTTGAGAAGTTTTTCTCTCGCATTTCGATCTTTGCACCTTCCCCCTTTGACAAAGAGGGATCAAGGGGGATTTTCCACGGAAGAAAACATAAAATCATGCGAGGACCTGATTTTAAACAGCCAAAAGTTTGAAAGTAACATAACTAAGCCAATGCTCGGCAATGAAATTTGTAACTATTTCGACAGCAGTGAGACAACATCACTACTCGGAATTTGCGCGCAGACGCTCCGCCGCCCACAGGACGGCGGCAACGATATTCTGATAACCGGTACACCGGCAAAGATTCCCGCTCAACTGCTCGCGTATCTCTGCTTCGGAGGGAGAGGGATTTTCGCTGAGTAACTCATAGACAGTCATCAAGAAACCCGGCGTGCAAAAGCCGCATTGAAAACCTAGCTTTTCCAAAAATCCTTGCTGAATCGGATGGAGTGGCTCGCCATCTTTCGCCAATCCCGCCAACCCCTCGACGGTCAGGACCTCTCCTCCGTTTGCTTGCACGGCGAGGAGGAGACACGAGCGAACGGTCTCGCCGTTGAAAAGAATCGTGCAGCTGCCGCACACTCCCTGCTCGCAGCCCAGATGGGTTCCGGTAAGCCCAAGATAGTCGCGCAGGAAGTCAGCCAAAGACAGACGCGGCTCCACAATTCCTTCATACTGTTTGCCGTTGACGGTCAGCTCGATGGGACGCTTTGCGATCATCTAATTCCGTTCCAATCGTTCAAGCCGTTCAAACAGTTCAAGTGGCTCAAAAACAATCTGGACTCATGGGCCACGTGCGCCTGATGAGCTCCAGTACCCGGCTAGGGCTGAGAGGAATTTCGTTTACTTGAGCCGTGAATGGCAGCAGCGCGTCCGCCAAGGCGTTGGCGATCGCCGCCGGTGGCGCAATCGCTCCTCCCTCACCCAGCCCCTTTATACCCAAGGGATTGAGGGGCGAAGGCGACTCCAGATGGACCGTTTTTATTTTTGGCACCTCCATAGAACCGGGCAAAAGATAATCCATGAAGCTACCGCTCAGCAATTGGCCGTTGGGATCGTAGCAAATCTCTTCGTAAAGCGCGGCGCCAATCCCTTGAGCGACGCCGCCGTGGATTTGTCCCTCCACCAGCAGGGGATTGATAAGTTTCCCCGCATCGTGGGAGACGACGTAGTCAAGCAGTTTTATTTCCCCCGTGTCACTATCGACCTCGATGACCGCAACATGGGCAGCATTGGCCCAGGTAACCGTGGCGGGCACAAAATAAAAAGTTTCCTCGAGGCCTGGCTCCAACCCATCGGGAAGTTTCGAAGCCCAGCCCGGCACCGCCGCACGGGCCAGCTCGCTGAACGAGAGCGATCGTTGGGCCATTCCCCGGACAAAAACTTTTCCGTTACCAAATTCTAAATCATCGCGATTAGCTTCCAGCAGGTGCGCGGCAAGCTGCAGCACTTTTTCTTTCAGGCGTGCCGAAGCTTCGAACAGGGCGGAGCCGACATTGACGGTGCTGCGGCTGCCAAAGGTGCCGCAGCCGAACTGAATCGACGAGGTATC
>JAHKKJ010000710.1 GCA_020027655.1 Deltaproteobacteria bacterium
TTTTCATCGTAGTCGCCGGCTCCCAACCTGCCATCGCGACGGACCGCCCGCCAAAGCTCCCATGGTGCACCTTCGCGCTCGACTTTGGCGCGAAATGCGGCGTAATCCTGCGCTTGCGGATGAGTCTCAATGAAACGTTCGAAAGCCGCTCTCCGCTTAGCAGACCGGTTTGTAAGGGTATGCAGCAGTTCCTCAAGAATTCTGCGCTTAAGCGCCATCAACTGCCGGTATTCAATCAAAGGCGCGGCGCGTAAACTCTCGAGATCGGTTTGGAAGCCGGAGGAATGGATCATTAAGCGAGCCACCGAACTACGTTGGAGTTCCGGTATGCGCGTGACATCGAGATAGAATTCGTTCCAAAAGAGACGGCTTACGGGTGCGTAGGGACTCGGATCAAAAGGCTCATCAAGAAATGTCGAAAGCAAAGGCAAAGTGCCCACGAAATCTCCGCCCATTTGACCGGTGAAATCAATCAATGTCTCCAGGTCGGAAAAATTACCGGCGCCCCAGTTTTTCTCAGAGGCGAGGGCGTATACGGGGCAGAAAAGACCCCAGAGTCGAGGGTTGACAGTGGCTGCTCCGTAGGTTTGCAATGGTGACGACAAAACATAAGAGTCGAAGGTAACTGTGCCAACCTGTAAGTGCAGGCGGTGGTAACCGATGGGCAATTTTTCGGGAAAGACGATCCATTGCGCCACATACCGCATGCCCTCGACGCAGTGTTCCACTGCCTTGATCCGCACGTCGCGCTGGCATTTGCCTTCAAAGAACTCACCGCTTTCCAGGTCGATTCGATACCGAGCTTCCATCGCGGCAAGTGGCGCCGGCAGTCGAAGCTTGAGCCGCAGGGGACCGCCATCCCAGGCGATGACTACCGGATCAATGGCGCGCTGCATCAGAAACTGCCGGCGCTGGCGCAGCGCGCCGGCAAGATCATCCATGCGTTCCACCGGCGCGCCCAAAAAGTTGAGGACGCGAAGAATAGCTTCAGGGGGCGGTTGCATCAAACGCCCCAAGCCGTCGTAAAGATTAATTTGAATGTTGAAGAGACGAGCGACGTCGTGCAGCAGCTTGTTTGCGGTCATTTGACTCGGTTGGATTCTTCCGGATTGACCATTTGCAAGATGCCCGCAATGGGAACATCAACCCAGTTGGGACGGTTGTTCAACTCGTACCCCAGTTCATATATGGCTTTCTCGAGCGTATAAACGCTCAGCATGAGGTTAAACTCTTCGGCGGATTTGGGCGTGAAGGAGGCGTTGGCGGTCGCCTCCAAGTAGCCCTTCAAGAAGGTCACCGACACCCAAAGATCCCAAAATCGCGCCCAAGGTTTTAGTTGAACGGTATCCTCCGGCCGGACGCTGTTGTTTCTTAGCTTTGAAAGCGCTGCATAGTTAAAGGAGCGGAGCATGCCGGCGACGTCACGCAAAGGCGACCGCTTCAACCTTCGCTCCGTGATCGGTCTGGCAGGCTCGCCTTCGAAATCGATAATGACAAAATCCTTGCCGGTGAAAAGCACCTGGCCAAGGTGAAAGTCGCCATGGCAACGAATCCGCATGCCGGTCATTTTCTTGTCCACGATCTGTCGAAGACGATCGAAAATCGCACCTTCAAGCTGGAGAATTTTTGCGGCATCCGGCCGAATGTCATCCGCCAATCCCGGCAGCCGTTTTTCCAGCAGGGAAAGCGACTGATCGGCGAGGGTGCGGAAGCTTTGATAAAGCGAGCGACGATACAGTGCCGTGAACGGTTCCGGAGCAAAGGCGGGATCTTTCACATCCGAGGCTAGTGCCTTGTGGAGCTCGCCGGTGCGTTGACCCAGCAGAAGGGCGGATGACAAATAGGAGCCCATCAGCTCCCGGACCAAAGGAGGAGTCTCCTGTGTTGCAAGCTCCGCCAACGGTTGTTCGGGGATCATGCTCGCCTCGGACGCGGGGTGGCGGCTCAAGACTTCTTCGAAATAACGTCCGAGGCTGTCCAGGGTATAGTGCCAGGCATCTCCCTGATTTACGACCAGTCCTTGGAGAATTCCGAGTGTGCCAGGCTCGATCTGCTCCTTGCGGATTTCGATAAAACCCGCCAGGGCCGGCACGTTGGCAAAGGAAGTCTTGTCCGTGATGAACCGGCCGACTTCCACATCGGGATTGAGGCCTTCGCCGACGCGACGAAAGAACTTCAAGATGAGCCGGTCGCCGTAAACGATGGAGGTATTGCTTTGCTCTCCTCTCAACATGGAAGGCTCCAGAGAAGCCTCTGTGTCGCCCGCCACCGCGCGAAACATCTTGGACGGCTGCGCGTGTATTTCGGCGTTGTCGCCCTTAAAACGCCGGCCGTGCCCGATGCTCGCAAGCAACGCTTTGCAGAAGCCAGGATCGTACAGTGCGTCGTAGAGCACTCCGTCCGTCTCGAACTCTTTGCCCTTTATTTTCAATTGTGCGACTACGGATTGGGCATTGGTCTGGCGTAATTCGAAAGCGCGATCCCCCGCAACAAACGCTAGAGGGAGCAGATAGGTCTCGGGCGTGCCACCGGTATATTGGACTTCCCACGTGGTGAAAAAAATCGTCGCCGAATCATTGGCAAACGGAACGATGTCGATATTTCTCACGGAGCGAATGGGCTGCGCCTTGCCGCCGAACCAGCGGCAGGTGAGGAGATAGGCCGGAAAGATTCGCTCCAGGCTGGTACGGGCTCTGCCATAGAGAATGTTTTCCCAGGAATCGGCGATCTCCAAGCGCGCGGGCTCGAATCCTTCCGCGGCGGCGCGGGCCTCAGATATGCGCGCTTGCTCCAGCTTGAACCAATAGAAGGAGTGGGGGCCGAGAGTCAGGAAGTAGGGCAGTTCGCCGATGGCGGGAAATCGCGTGTGTCCGAACAACTCCACCGGCACCATCCCCTTATAGGCAGCAAGGTCGAGCTCGACATAGTTGACGAAGCGCGAAAGGTTGGCGACGACCAGGATAATCTCATCCTGAAATCGCCGGGTGAAGACCAGCACCTTGTGGTTATCAGGGTAAAGGA
>JAHKKJ010000711.1 GCA_020027655.1 Deltaproteobacteria bacterium
GGGGGACAGAGGGGGATTTGAGTGCAACTTCAGCCGCTGCCATCGTTTGGATTGCTTGCATGAGCTTCTGAGACAGTACACTAACTCTCGATGTTTCTTAGACTGCGCGCGAATTTGGCGACTAGTAACACTGCGGCCGAGCCCAGACTGCCACCCAAGATTAATGCGCCGGGAATTCCAAGGAAGGTAGCCGCAGTGCCCATCTGCGCATAGCCCAGGTAGGTACCGGCGGACATGAAAACTTGATCGAAACTCTTTACCCGCCCGCGCATCCGGTCCGGGGTGATGAGCTGGACTAAAGTGTCCCGCAATGTTTCGCCGATGGCGTCCACGAGCCCCAAGCAAAAAACAATCACAAGAGATAGAGCCAAAGAGCGCGAGAAGGCAAAGCTGATAAGGCCGACCGTGTAAAGCAAGGTGACCCAAATGATGAGTTTGCCCTTGTGTTTGGGATTGCCCATGGCCATGACAACTCCCGAACCCACTAAAGCGCCGAAAGCAGGCACGCCGAGCAGGGCGCCTAGACCGGCGGGGCCCGTGCCGAGAATATCCCGCGCGATGGCCGGCATCATCGATCGATAGGCGCCGAAAAAGTTGACGCAAGTGTCCATGCTCATCAATCCCAAAATCGCGGAATTCTCGCGAATGAAATTGAAGCCACTGCGCACGCTCTGAAGAGGTGATTCCTTTTTTTCCGGAGGCGGGCTCGGTCGAGCACGCATGAAGGCGAGGCAAACGATCACGCTGAAGAAACTCAAGGCATCGATGAAATAAGATGCACTGATACCGAACACGCTAATGACGATCCCGCCCAAGAAGGGACCTGCCAGGGTAGCGATTTGCCGCCAAGTTATATTCAAAGCGTAAGCCGAGGCCAGTTGTTCGCTGGAAACCAACAGAGGAATCAACGCCGTTCTTGCGGGAGCATCAAAAATACCAACCGCCCCGGATAAGAAGGTGACGGCGTAGATATGCCAAACGCGGACCTGTCCCGTGGATGTTAAAAGACCTAGGATAAGGGCGAGGACCGCCGCGAGAATTTGGGTTATGATCAGCAGACGGCGCCGATCCATTCGATCCGCCACAACCCCACCTGGTATAGAAAGAATCATGACCGGAAGAGCGCGGAAGAGTCCCGTCAGACCCAGCTGGAAGGGCGAGTTGGTGATCTCATAGACTTGCCAAGCAACAGCTATAGTGGAAATTTGGCTCCCCACCGCGGAGAAAAGTAGGCTAATCCAGAAAAGGCCAAAGTCTCTCTGAGCGAGAACCTGCCAAGGAGTAACTTTTCGCGTCACAGGGTTCGTGGTGGGAAGAATTCTTTTTCTGCTTCAGCTGTGGATTTTACAGGGCCTCACAAGGCGCCCCTCAAGCAAAGCCTTAGCGATTGTCGTTGCTTGGGACAAACCGATTCCAGCCGCTACGCCAGAGTATGGATAGCTAATTCAGGAGTCAAGAAAATTCACTAGGGCGCGCTCCATCGCTGTTACTCGGACCGAATCGGAGGCCGATGCACCGGAGCTACTTGATGGCGCCCATGGTGAAGCCGGCGATGAAACGATCGACGAAAAAATTGTATAGAATGGCGACGGGAACGCTGGCGATGAAACAGCCGGCCATGAGGGAACCCCAGAAGTATACGTCGCCGTGGACCAGAAAGGTGGGTACGCCTACGCTCACAGTCATCTGTCGCACCGACGAGATGAAGGTCACAGCATAGACGAACTCCTGCATCACGAGTGTGAAACTGAAGATCGCGACAGTGAGTATTCCCGCGAACGAAATAGGAACAACCACACGGAAGAACGCCCCAAGGCGGCTATAGCCGTCGACCATGGCCGCCTCTTCCACATCCTTTGGGATAGCTTTGAAGAAGCCCATCATCAACCAGGCCGAGAAAGGGACGGTGAACGATGGGTAGACCAGCACCAGCGACCACAAAGAATCGTCCAAGTGAAGGTTCACCACGACCCGGGAGAGCGGAATGAACAAGAGCGTGGGCGGAACCAGATAGGTCAGGAAGATGCCGATGCCCAGTTTTTCTCCCCACTGCCCGGTGAGCCGCGCCAAGGCGTAGCCGGCGGGTACGGCGAGGACCAGCGTGATGATCACCACGAGAACGCCCACCAGGGCGGTGTTGAGAAGCCACTCGCCGTACTGGGTTTCTGAGAACAGGCGCTGAATGTGCTCGAGGGTCGGCGGTTCGTAAAAGAGAAAGGGGTTGTGCTTGAGATCGTATAAGTCACCGGTTCGCTTGAATGCAGTGATCAACATCCAGACAAATGGGAAGGCGAGGAAGATCGTTAGCGCGCCGAGGATGCTCCAGCGCGCCGTCTGTCCGCCCCAAATTTTCATCCTCTCGCTCATCATTTCAGGTTACCTCGGTTCGGTGCGCGATACGCAGAAAGCCCCACGCGACGGCCAAGAGCAGGGGAAAGAGAAACAAGGCGATGGCAGCACCCTCAGCCAAGTCGCCCCCCGCGATCCCGGTATAGAACGCCAAGCTGGCCAGCACCTGCGTGCTGTCATACGGCCCGCCCCGGGTAAGATTGTAGATGATGACCATATCGGTGAAGGTGAAGATCAAACCGAAAAGCAGCGCCACCAAGCTGATAGGTAAGATCAGCGGCAGCGTTATCTGAAAGTAATGCCGCCAGAAGCCGGCGCCGTCCACCGCAGCCGCATCGTGGATATCTTGCGGAATCGAGCTGAGTCCTCCCAGTAGAATCACTGTGGCGAGCGGGAGCTGGCGCCACACGTGAACGGCGATGACGGATCCCATCGCCAAGTGTGGCACTCCTAACCACATGAAGCCCTGTCCTTGGATCAACCCCACCAGGCGCAGCGTCCAGTTCAAAACGCTGTAAGTGGAGTCGAAGATCCAGAGCCACGCAATGGTTCCGATCGAAATTGGCGCGACCCACGGAAGGAGGATGAGAAACCGAATGAACCATTTACCGCGGAAATCCTTCTGAAGGGTGAGCGCAAGAGCGTTGCTCAGCACCAGGATCACTGCTTG
>JAHKKJ010000712.1 GCA_020027655.1 Deltaproteobacteria bacterium
TGATCACGCGGTCCACGAGGAACCAGGTGATCGTCGCCCCCATCTTCACGGGCGCGATGATCGTGTACTGGTAGATCTCGTCGACGTAGAACTTGTTCTCGACCAGCTTGTGCAGCCCGCGCCCGCCGCCCTCGACGAAGCGCCGGACCCAGTCGCGTCCGCCCGCGCTGCCGTAGAGGAGCGCGGCCCCGCCCGCGCCGACGACGAACATGGCGATCGAGCCGACCAGGTTGACCGTGCCCGCATTGCCCGCGGAGATCTCGACAACCTTGGAGCGCCCGAACTCCAGGCCGCGCTGATGGCGCGCTTCTACGCCTTGCCGGATGTCGAGGAGCGCCGCACCCTTGTCTCGGATCCTCGGGCCCGCGCCATGTGGCTCCGGGAGGGGGTTCCCATCGGCACACCCGACGCCTTCCTCGCCGGCCGTGAGTTTGGTCATTTCCATCCTTGGGACCGGAGCATGCACGTTGTCCTGCCCCCGGACGATGCGCTTGCCGCTGTTAAGGCTGGTTGGGCGGAGGTGCACCCTGCTGCAAGGATTGTCGGAATTCCAGAGAATCGGGTGATGATTTACGGGCCGAGAGATGAGGACGAACTTGAAGTCGTCTTTCGCCTCCTCGTCGCGTCATATCGATACGCTGGCGGTCGGTTGGAGATCACGCCCGAACGCTAGCCGAATGTAGAGGAGGACATCATGTTGGAGGAGATCTTCGCCCCAACCAGTGGTGGGGGGTTGCTGGTTCTGCGCGTGGGACTGGGCATCATCTTTCCCTTTCACGCGTGGCTTAAGCTCAACCCCACGGGACCGTCGAAGGGTCCCGCCGGCTTTATCGGGTTCTTGAAGCAGTCGGGCGTTCCACTACCGCGGTTGCTCGGTTGGGTCGTCATCCTCCTGGAGAGCGTCGGCGCCGCGCTCCTTATCGTTGGCCTGGGTACCCGAATCGTAGCGCTCGGGCTGGCCATTGACATGCTTGTGGCAATCCTGCTGGTCAAGCGGCGAATGGCAAAGGCCCGCTTCATGGAGCCAAACGGCACAGGGTGGGAGTTCGAATTCGCGTTGATGATCGCTTCAATCACGCTCGTCTTCACGGGCGCGGGCAGCATTGCGTTGGATAGAGTCTTCGGGCTGTAGCGAGCCGCTCCGCGGGTAGGATTCGAACCTCCAACCGTCGCTCGCGGTAGCCGGAGGGTGCGCTTCTAGAGATCCTTCAGCCGGTGGAGATCGCCCGCAATTAGAGCCTCTTTCTTCACCCTCTCCAGCGCTTGAGCTGCCTTTCTCGTCTCATCGCGTCGAGTCTTGTGCTGAATTGTTCAGTGTAGATGAGTTGGAATGAACCATGGTCTCTGATGAATTTTGCTGCTTCTCTTCCCTTGTGGCCTTTCAGACGAGTGGACAGGCTCCTAGTTTGACCAATGTAGAGCCGACCGCGAGAGTTGCGGAGGATGTACACGAAGTAAGGCATCGAGTGGAAAGCCCTTCGACTCGGTCGCTTCGCTCTCTCGCTCAGGGCACTCGACTCGCCCGATCTTTCACGAAGTCAAGATACCTCAGGGGCCGAAGGCCACGAGCGAGCCGCCGATAGGCGGCGAGTCGAGTGGCTCCGCGGGTAGGATTCGAACCTACAACCCTCCGGTTAACAGCCGGACGCTCTACCATTGAGCTACCGCGGAACGTCGCGAGAACTCGGTGCAGCAACCTCATTCTAGAGTTGGCCATCCGTGGTGTCAACGTTACGCAGTGATCACACTCGATCCCGATCTAGTGCGAAACTAAACCCGTCTGGATAATGAGGTCGTGGAATACAATTGCCCCGCGGGACGTAAAAACGTTCAAGATACCTTTAAGAGATGAACGGGATGGATGACCAAGTGCAAGCCAACAAAGCAGTCGTCCGCGAATTTTATGACCTCGCTTTTAATCAGAAGAAGCCTGAAGAGGCGGCCGCAAAGTACATCGGATCGTACTATCGACAGCACAACCCCATGGCCGGAGACGGTCCGGAGTCGTTCATCGCCTATGTTCGGCAATTCGCCAAGGCGTTTCCGTCCTTTCGGGTCGATTTAAAGAGGCAGGTCGCAGAAGGGAACCTCGTGGTTGTGCATAGCTTTTTTGTCCGGCAACCAGGCGATCGCGGCACGGCTGTCATGGATATCTTCCGGCTCGAAAATGGCAAGATCGTCGAACACTGGGATGTGCTCCAGGAGGTTCCCGAATCATCAGCTAACAAGAACACGATGTTCTAGATCACTCTAGGGATCAAACCGACCGGCGAAGTGGGTGTTCATTTCCGGCCGCTTAAGTTCGTAAATCGCAAGACGCTGGCCCCCTACAGTGCTAAATGAAAAGCATGGCCCATGAGGGATCTCAAGCTGCTCGCCTTTGATCCCACGTTTCTTCAATGCCTCAAGTGCCTCTTCAAAGTTATCGATCCGGAAGATCAAGATGGGACGCTCCCCCTCGAGGTGCTCCGCGAGTAGAACTAATGGGCTTTCGCCGAAGCGCACCGCCGCGACCCGCGTGCCAAAGCCTCGAATGCTGAACACCGCTTCACCGCCGAGGACTTTGGTGCAGAAATCCAGTTCTTCCTCGGCGTTCCGGGTCGGCGCATAGATGAAATCGAGACTGCGGAACATGGCCTACCCTCACATTTGGCTGAAAATCGGTACCAGGTACTCATTTTCAGCCAAATCGGTACCAGGTACTCTGTTCTTCACCTAATAGCGGTATCCGGGCTTCTGTGACGACCGGTCGGGAGAAGTCCCACTAGGTTTTTCCCCACTATCCCCGAAACTCTTGAGCGTGTCGGCCCGCACTGAGCTTGTTATCAGGACCGCGATCGTTGTCACGACTGTCCTCGTTCTCCTCGGGCTTGCCCGCCTGCTCATTCAGCTCACTGAGATTGTCCTGACGGTGCTCGTCGCTGCGATCCTCGCCACCGGTGTCTCACCAATAGTGAACGCGCTTGAACAACGGAGATGGACGCGACGCCGTCGGGGCATGCCGAGAACGGCGGCC
>JAHKKJ010000008.1 GCA_020027655.1 Deltaproteobacteria bacterium
ACGAATTCGTTCACGGGTGAAGAAGCAGATGGAGCGCTCGCAGAAGGAGTACTATCTGAATGAGCAGATGCGGGCAATTCAGAAGGAACTTGGTGAGAAGGACGAATTCAAAAATGAAATACAGGAGATCGAAGAGAAGATCAAACAGAAAAAGCTGTCCGCTGAGGCACGAGAGAAGGTCGAAAAAGAACTCAAGAAACTCAAGATGATGTCACCGATGTCTGCGGAAGCCACGGTGGTCCGAAACTATATTGACTGGATTCTTAGTTTGCCGTGGAATGAGTTTACCGATGATAAACTCGATATTACTGAGGCCGAACGGGTTCTTGAAGAGGACCATTACGGGTTGGAAAAGGTCAAAGAGCGTATCCTTGAGTATCTCGCGGTCCAAAGTTTAGTGGGTAAGATCAAAGGCCCCATTTTGTGCCTGGTGGGTCCTCCAGGTGTTGGTAAAACCTCATTAGGACGTTCCATTGCGCGAGCGACGGGAAGAAAGTTTGTCCGTGTTTCATTGGGCGGCGTTCGTGATGAGGCGGAAATTCGAGGACATCGCCGGACCTATATCGGTGCCTTACCCGGCAAAATTGTTCAATCGATGAAGAAAGCAGGATCGAGCAATCCGGTTTTCCTGATGGATGAAATCGACAAGATGTCGACAGATTTTCGCGGGGATCCATCATCGGCTCTGCTCGAGGTCCTGGATCCAGAGCAAAATACCACGTTCAATGATCACTATTTAGACTTGGACTACGACCTTTCCAAAGTGATGTTCATCACCACAGCGAATACGCTGGATAGGATTCCACGCCCGCTGCAAGACCGCATGGAAATCATACGGATTGCCGGTTACACGGAATTGGAAAAACTGAGCATCGCTAAACGCTACCTATTGGAAAAACAGAAAGAAGCCAACGGCCTGAATCCGGACAATGTTACATTTACGGATAATGCTATTCTCGGAGTGATTCGCCATTACACGAAGGAAGCTGGGGTGCGAAACCTGGAGCGTGAAATTGCTGCGATCTGCCGCAAAGCCGCAGTGGAAGTGGTGAAGAAAGACCGGAACGCCCACATTCAAGTCGGCACAAAAAGCTTGCATAAGTACTTGGGCCCCACCAAATATCGATATGGTAAAGCGGAGGCCGAACAGAAGATCGGAGTGACGACTGGATTGGCTTGGACTGAGCTCGGCGGTGAACTTTTGGCTACCGAAGTGACTGTTATGCCAGGCAAAGGACAACTGACTATTACGGGCAAGCTCGGTGAAGTCATGCAAGAGTCAGCTCGAGCAGCCATGAGTTACGTGCGCTCGCGAGGGACCGAATTGGGATTGGACAAGGACTTCTATCAGAAGATCGACGTTCACATTCATGTTCCAGAGGGGGCGATTCCAAAAGACGGACCCTCGGCTGGTATTACGATGGCAACATCACTTGTTTCGGCGTTGACCAAGATCCCGGTTTACAACGACCTAGCGATGACCGGTGAGATAACACTCAGGGGAGCGATTCTGCCTATCGGCGGGTTGAAGGAGAAAGTTTTGGCGGCGCATCGAGCGGGCATAAAGAAAGTTCTGATCCCGGCGGAAAACGAGAAGGATATCGAAGAAATCCCTGCCAGCGTTCTAAAAACTGTAAATCTGGAATTAGTTTCTCATATGGATCAAGTGCTGAAGAAGGCCTTGGTTACGGACGATCCTGAGAATCTTTTCAAAAGCCCACTCGAGCAGGTTGAGTCCAAGGAGGAACCCCCTCCCTTCACGGGAAAAGTTGACGACGTTCCTGGCCCTGAGATTCTGCCACAGTAAATCATTATAATCGCAAGATGCCGGGTGGTTTGACACCCGGTATTCCTGCTGTTATAAAATCCCATTGCCCTATATTTTTTTGGATTGGCAGGATGGTGTGAGGGGGGACAATGACAAAGGCGGATTTAATCGATTCACTTGCAAAGCGATTTGAATTGCCGCGGCAGAGAGCGGAAGAGATTGTCGGCGGACTGTTTGACGATATCTGTGCCGCTTTAAAGAACAGCGAGAAGGTGAACATTTCCGGTTTTGGTACCTTTTCAGTGTCCCACCGAAAGGGAAGGACGGGGAGGAATCCGAAAACCGGCGAAGCCATCGAAATAGCTCCTTCTCGAGCAGCCAAATTCAAAGCGGGTAAAATTCTAAAAGAGTCCCTCAGCTAGATATCATTCAACTTAACGTTGCAACTGGAAACAGCCTAAGGTAAGAAAGCTGGACAGTTTGGGCTACAAGGACGGGCTGTAGGCTGGTGTGTTTTCCTTTGAGAGGGGCGGTTAGCTCAGCGGGAGAGCATCGGCCTTACAAGCCGGGGGTCACAGGTTCAAATCCTGTACCGCCCACCAAACGGTCGCTGTGCAGTATCGGGGTCGTAGTTCAGTTGGTTAGAACGCCGGCCTGTCACGCCGGAGGTCGCGAGTTCGAGTCTCGTCGGCCCCGCCATTTTCTGTATCGAAGAACAGCTAGAGTTTGCGGAGTCAGTGAACATGAAGATCGCAGAAGCGCTTGCTCAACGGCAATGGTACGTGGTGGACGCTCAGGGGAAAGTATTGGGTCGCATGGCTAGTGAAATCGCAAAGATATTGCGTGGCAAAAATAAGCCGATTTTTACCCCTAACGCCGATGCCGGCGATTTTGTGATTGTCATCAATGCACGAGGCGTGAAGCTTACGGGGAAAAAACTTCAAAAGAAGGTCTATTATCGCCACACGGAATATCCCGGAGGCATCCGCGAAAGAACTGCTGAAAAGATGCTCGAAGAAAAACCGGAGGATCTTATTCTTCTGGCCGTCAAGGGGATGCTGCCAAAGAACCGGCTGAGTAGACGGTTGGTCACTAAACTCAAGGTTTATGCGGGCCCTGAACATCCCCACGAAGCACAGAAGCCACAACCTTTGGCGATTGAAGCATAGGAGTACCGAGTTCGATGGCTGAGAAGATGATTACTGCAACTGGAAGACGGAAAACTTCCGTCGCCCGCGTTTTTATACGCACCGGCAAAGGTGCAATGTCGATCAATGATCGACCCTTAGAGGAATATTTTGGTCGCGAAACAGACCGCATGATTGTGCTCCAGCCCTTGGAAGTGACACAGGCCGGAGGCAGTTTTGACATCGACGTCAATGTTAAAGGCGGCGGGAGTTCAGGTCAGGCTGGAGCCATCCGTCACGGGATTACACGTGCGCTCATACAGGTAAATTCAGAATTTCGCTCGCCCCTCAAAAAGGCCGGTTTTGTCACTCGTGACCCCCGCGCTGTGGAACGTAAGAAATACGGTCGTCATAAGGCACGAAAGCGCCCGCAGTACTCCAAGCGATAAAATCTTTGTCTGAGCCGCCAGAGCAGCCCAAAATTCATTTCGCGGACCCGGCGCAGGTTGAGCTGTGCCGACGTGTCTTGATTCGGTCCCAGCGCGTTTTCGAAGAGATTACACTAACCCGAAACCTAGGCTTCCGCTGTGAAGAAAAATAGCCCGATCAATGCGAAGATGCTGTTGGGGATCCAGGCGGCAGCCCAAGGGGGAAGCGCACCATTGTGGCCAAGCGAAATGCAAAAGGCCGAGAGGACCCAGTAACCAAAGCCGATGAGCATTGCCACACCGAAGCTCAGCGCCATGCTGCCACTCATTTGTCTCCTAAGCGCGAAAGGTATGGCGATCAAAATCATCAGCGGGGAAATCAACGGGAAAGCCAATTTGACCTGTAGATCCACCTCGTAAGGAGCGGCGTCTATCCCTTTGCTCTTCATGTCGAAAATCTGCTTTTGTAAGTCAAAAAAGGTAAATTCATCGGCATCCCGGGCGAGCAGTTTGAGATCCTCGGGGGTTTCTGAAATCGGGGGTGCGACCGCCACCTTTTGATTAGTTACTTTCCCGTCCGGCAAAAAATGCCATTCGGTTATTTCGTTGGCTTCCCAGCCTCGACCGGTCCAGCGAGCGCTCGGAATCTCCATCAGCCCGCGCAGGCTCAAATCGCGATTTAGCAGGAAGATAGTGATGCCCCGTAGAGTGCTTGTTGGGGTGTCGAAGTTATCGATGTTGATAAAACTGCCTTCTCCTCTTATCCAGATGTCCGCCGTACCGAACAGGCTTTGCTGCTGTTTGTTTTTGACTTCCGTCTTGAAGATTGTTTGTGCTTGATGGGCAAATGCGGGAACAAGCGCCTCGTTCCAAAAAAAAGTGAACACGCAGATGAACAAGGAGAGAATCAGAAGAGGAAGCGCGATACGTTGGACACTTATTCCATTAGACCGGATGGCGGTAATCTCCTGCGTTCGCGTCAACATTCCAAGACAAAACAACGCAGAAAACAAAGTTGCGAAACCGATCACGCGGGAAATAGAAGCAGGAGCCTTGTAAACGAAGTAGCGTATGATGGTTCCCATTGAGGCCCCACTGTCGACAAAAGCGCTGATGCGGTCAAAGAAATCGACGACGAGATAGAGCGACGTAATACAAACCAAGCTAATGACAAAAATTCGCAGGAACCCCTGCGCTAAATAACGGTCAAGGATACCACCCATAGGAAGAAATCTAACCTTTCCTCGTGCTGCCATCCTTACGTCCTTAGTCTTTGGGGTTGCGCTTAAATCTGATGAAATATTGACTGGTCAAAGCCAACGCTGTCTCTAGTCCGGCCTGGAACCGCAACGGGGATTCGCGGCATGCCTTTCTAAAGAAGTGGACGGCAACTCCTCCCACGACGATATTGGGAAGCCAAAGCGCCGGGATAGGGTGAAGCACACCTTTGTCGCCGAGTGCTTTTCCGAGCGAAAGAAACGCATAATAGGTGAGTAACCAAAAAAAGCATAGCATGAATCCCCATGAACGGTTAGCTCGAGAGCTTCGAGGCAATAGGGTCAAAGAGATACCCAAGAGGCAGAACACGAACGGAACGAAACCGAAGGATATCCGTTGATGAAGTTCCATGCGTTCAGGTATGGTCTTGGCT
The DNA here is from genome assembly GCA_020027655.1 of Deltaproteobacteria bacterium. Taxonomy (GTDB): domain Bacteria; phylum Desulfobacterota; class Binatia; order UBA9968; family UBA9968; genus DAIRFP01. The sequence goes on from JAHKKJ010000008.1 coordinate 4,975, forward strand.
CCTTGGGCCCCTTTCTCTCGAATGATCCTGAGCAAATGGCGAAGGGACATCTCTTTCGGCCCTGCCTCTTTCCTTTTGACTGGACTAATGAGCTCATCGAGGTCAAGCTTGAAATCATAGATATTGAAACGAGTTTGGCTGAAACCGGGCCTATTTCTTTCTCTTTCGTAAATGGAGCCATCAAAGAGTTTGAGTCCTAAAGTGTTAGTTTCCTCGTCGGTGGTAATGAGCGCGACTTTCCCTAGGATGATAGCTTCTCTAACGCGGTTTCGCTTGTCGACGATAAGCACACCTTGTGCGGTGCTACCCGGGGGGATAATCTCTTCTACGTAGATAAGGATATTCGGAAAGTCATCATTGAAGACTTTCTCCTTTAGAGCGGTTCCGACGCGGCTTTTAGCAATATTGTAGAGTTCTTTCTTAATGGCCGTATTAGCCGCGGGTCGTGCAAACATGGTTAGTAGCCACGTGATGATGGCGATGATCACCGCGACGATACTGAGGGGCCAAAGAATTTGCGTGGGACTGATGCCGGAAGCTTTCATGGCAAGCAGCTCTTGATCGCTGGACAGTCTGCCCAAACCAAGAAGAATCGCCAACAGAAACGCCATAGGGACTGTTAGCTCTAAAAAAGTCGGCAAAATTAGAGAAAAAAGTTTAGCAGTTTGGATTAGGGGTACGCCGCGGGTTATGACTAACTCGATCAACTTTAGGATGCGGGCAATTAAAAGAATGAAAGTAAAGACCAGAAGGCCCAAGAAAAACGGCGGAAGAACCTCGGAAATTAAATAGCGAGTCAGAGTCTTATGTCCCACGATTCTGGCATGTTATCTGCTGGTTTTGCCTTTGTAAAATCCTTCCATACTTTTTTGGAGAGCGGTGATGGATAAAGAGCCGAAATTTCTCTTCGGCATCAATCCTGTGTTGGAGAAACTAAAGGCCTCACCTCATGACATCGCTGAAATCCTCATTGCCAAAGGCTCTTCTGCCCCGGCTTTACGAGGCGTTGACACGCAAGCGAGGCGTCTGGGGATACGGGTGAAATATTTACCGGCAGATCTTTTGGATCGTCTAGCGGATGGGCAAAGGCATCAGGGAGTAGTAGCCAAGGTGGCGGCTTTTTCTTACTTATCTTTCGATGAATTGCGTAAGGCGATCTCAGTAAACTCCGGATTGGTTTGGATTTTGATCTTGGACGGATTGACGGACCCGAGAAATTTTGGGGCTTTATTGCGGACTGCGGAGTCTGTAGGGATTCGTCACGTCCTCATCCCCAAGGACCGCGCCGTGGCGGTGACACCGACCGTGGTCAAGGCTTCCGCGGGCGCAGCTCATTACCTCAATATTTACCGTACGACTAATCTCAGGCGGGCTATTGCGCACCTTAAGGAGCTTGGATTCTGGATCGTAGGTTTAGACACTAAAGCTCGCGAGGCGATTTACGACAGAGCCTATCCGAAGCGGCTCGGAATCGTCTTGGGAAGTGAGGGAGGCGGCATTCGTCCTCTGATTCTCCGAGAGTGCGATTATCTTGCATCTATACCGATGGAAGGCAAAATCGCCTCGCTTAACGTTGCGGTCGCCGGAGCCGTCTTTCTTTACGAGTTGCTGCGCCAAGCACGTTCGCATTGACAACCAGGGAACGAAAGGATAATAGGTGTCAGAGATAGGTATTCTTCACCGTTTTGGTTCTTGCCTGTTGACATCGGAAGCTGAAAATGGTTTAAATATCCGTTTACAAACAGGGAATTAATATTCTCTGTGCCGTCGTTCGCCATATAGGCTCTGGATCCGTACTGGTATAGGTCGTAGATTACCCCGACACCAATTGAGTTAGGATATCGCTTTTTGATGGCGCGTGGGAAGATTTCTCGGGCCAGGCTGGCGTAGCTCAACGGTAGAGCAGCTGATTTGTAATCAGCAGGTTGTAGGTTCAAATCCTATCGCCAGCTCCAGGCAGAAGAGTTGTTTTGGTGGAGAAACATAGAGAACGGCGATCGCTGGTTGGAAGGGCAAGGGATAGTGCGGTGTTTAACGAGAAGAGGAGAGGTTCCCGAGTGGCCAAAGGGAGCAGACTGTAAATCTGCCGGCTATGCCTTCGAAGGTTCGAATCCTTCCCTCTCCACCATTTTTGTTTGCGGGAATAGCTCAGTTGGTAGAGCGCGAGCCTTCCAAGCTCGGGGTCGCGGGTTCGAGTCCCGTTTCCCGCTCCAATTTGCTTTATGACTGTGATGGCGGAAAACAGATGGCCGGATAACGTTCCATTTGGCGAATTGAGCCATATGCGACAAGCCATCGACTGGTATGCCCAGGTAGCTCAGTCGGTAGAGCACGTCCTTGGTAAGGACGAGGTCGGCGGTTCAATCCCGCTCCTGGGCTTTTGTCCCGATTAGAGTTTGCTTTACGCACAAGACTTAGGAATTCAAATAAATCTGTACAGCCTTTGGCTAGAGCCCATAGTAGGAGGAAGAGATGAGCAAACAGAAGTTTGAGCGAAAAAAGCCGCACCTGAATATCGGTACGATCGGTCACGTCGACCATGGGAAGACAACGCTGACCGCCGCGATTACCAAGGTGTTGGAGAAGCAGGGTAAGGCCAAGTTCATGGCTTATGACCAGATCGACAAGGCGCCGGAAGAAAGGGAGAGGGGCGTCACGATCAATATCGCCCACGTGGAATATGAGACGGATAAGCGCCACTATGCTCACGTCGATTGCCCGGGTCACGCGGACTACATCAAGAACATGATCACCGGGGCGGCCCAGATGGATGGCGCGATTTTGGTCGTTTCGGCTGCTGACGGCCCCATGCCGCAAACCCGCGAGCACATCTTGCTCGCACGGCAAGTCGGGGTCCCGGCCATTGTGGTCTACTTGAACAAAGCAGATATGGTCGACGATAAGGAGCTTCTGGATCTTGTCGAGTTAGAGGTTAGGGAGCTGCTTTCCAAGTATAAATTTCCGGGAGATGATACTCCGATTGTTGTGGGGAGCGCCCTAAAGGCGTTGGAGGGCGATACGTCAGAACTCGGCGAAGGTTCTATCATGAAGCTAATGGAGGCTGTGGATTCGTTTATTCAGGAACCCGTCCGGGCCATCGACAAGCCCTTCATCATGCCGGTGGAAGATGTGTTCACCATCAGCGGTCGCGGAACGGTGGTCACCGGCCGTGTGGAGCGCGGGATCATCAAGGTCGGCGAAGAGATCGAGATCGTGGGATTTAGGGATACTCAAAAAACGGTGGCTACGGGGGTCGAGATGTTTCGCAAGCTCTTGGACGAGGGCCAAGCGGGCGACAACATCGGCGTGTTGCTGCGCGGCACCAAGCGGGAAGAGGTCGAGAGGGGTCAGGTGCTAGCCAAACCCGGCAGCATTACGCCGCATACGAACTTTACCGCCGAGGCCTACGTTCTAACCAAAGAAGAAGGCGGACGGCACACCCCATTCTTTAACGGCTATCGGCCACAGTTCTACTTCCGTACCACCGATGTTACTGGAGTCGTGAAGCTTCCCCAAGGCACCGAAATGATTATGCCCGGTGACAACATCAATGTAGAGATTGAGCTGATCACGCCAGTCGCCATGGACGAAGGGTTGAAATTCGCGATCCGCGAAGGCGGTAAGACCGTCGGTGCAGGCATCGTGACCAAGATCATCCAGTAGCTCCGAGGAGGCTGCGATCATGCGAGAACTCATAGGGTTTGCTTGCGACCAATGTAAGCGAAAGAACTACACGACGACGAAAAACAGAAAGAAGACCACGGAAAAACTATCCCTTAAGAAATTCTGTTCTTCTTGCCGGACCCATACCCTGCATCGCGAGGTAAAAGTCTAAAAAAGAGATACAGGGGTCAGTAGCTCCAATTGGCTAGAGCGCCGGACTCCAAATCCGGTTGTTGCAGGTTCGAGTCCTGCCTGACCCGCCATCTCACGCGTTGGGCATTTCATGGGAGATTGGATCGAGAAAGTCCAGGACGGCGTTCGCCGCCTAACTGAGTTCTTCCGAGAGTCCTGGCAGGAACTAAAGAAAGTCCATTGGCCATCACGTAAAGAGACTTACGCCGCGACGTTGGTTGTCATAATTGTCGTCGTACTGATTTCCGTGTACTTGGCAGTGGTGGATTTGGGCCTTACCAAAGCGATTCAGGCGATTGTCGACTAGACTCTTAGGTTTCCCGTATGGCGAAACAATGGTACATCGTTCACACCTTTTCGGGATATGAGCAGAAGGCTAAGGCCGCTTTGGAGGAAAGAATCAAAGCGCTCGGCAAGCAGGACTACTTTGGTGAGATATTAGTACCGGTAGAGAAGGTCGTCGAGCTCGTCAAAGGGAAGAAGAAGACTTCTTCGAGGAAGTTCTTCCCAGGCTATATATTGGTTCAGATGGAGCTCAATGACGATACTTGGCATGTCGTTAAAGAAACGCCTAAGATTACCGGTTTCGTCGGTGGGAGCACTAATCCGCCACCGGTGAGTGATGAGGAGGTTCGGACCATTACCCAACAGATGGAGGAAGGGGCGATCAAACCAAAACCCCGGGTTCTCTTTTCGGTTGGGGAAAATGTTAAAGTGGTGGATGGTCCGTTTGCGGATTTCAATGGCGTGGTGGAAGAAGTCAAGCCAGACAAAGGCAAGCTCAGAGTACTGATTAGCATTTTCGGAAGGGCCACGCCGGTGGAGTTGGAATTTGTTCAGGTGGAGCGGAACTAAACAGAAGGGTCAAGTACCATGGCGAAGAAGGTTACTGGCGAGATCAAACTTCAGATACCGGCGGGCCAAGCGAATCCAAGCCCGCCCGTTGGCCCGGCTTTGGGTCAGCGCGGTGTCAATATCATGGAGTTTTGCAAATCCTTCAACGCTGCAACCCAATCTCAGCAGGGAATGATCATCCCTGTGATCATCACCGTATACGCGGATCGCTCCTTCACGTTCGTGACGAAGACCCCTCCGGCGTCAGTGCTGTTAAAGAAGGCAGCTGGGGTTGAAAAAGGCTCATCCGAGCCTGGGAAGATGAAGGTTGGCAAAGTTACACGAGCTCAGGTTAGGGAAATCGCGGAACTGAAGCTTAAAGACCTAACGGCAAAAGATCTGGCAGCCGCGGAAAAGTCCGTGGAGGGTACAGCCCACAGCCTCGGTCTGGAAATCGAGGGCTGAGACAACGGTCTGAAGGAAAAATATGAGCGGCAATGGAAAATCTTATCGAGCTGCGTTGGCTAAACTAGATCGTGGCCAGCGGTATCTTTTGGAAGACGGCCTTCGACTGGTGAAGGAAACCGCCCGCGCCAAGTTTGATGAAACCGTTGAGATGGCTGTGCGATTGGGTGTGGATCCACGGCAAGCCGACCAGAACGTCCGGGGTACGGTGAGTCTCCCGCACGGTATGGGGAAAACGGTTCGAGTTCTTGCCTTCGCCAAAGGTGAGAAGGAAAAAGAAGCGCAGGAGGCTGGTGCAGACTTTGTCGGTAGTGAGGATCTTATCAAGAAAATAAGTGAGGGTTGGTTCGACTTCGACAAGACAGTAGCGACTCCGGACATGATGGCGGCCGTGGGACGAATCGGTAAGGTCTTGGGCCCAAGAGGCCTCATGCCAAACCCCAGGACGGGGACGGTTACCGCGGATATCGGTAAGGCAGTAAAAGAGATCAAAGCAGGAAAACTAGAATTTCGCGTCGATAAAGCAGGCATTGTGCATGTGCCGGTTGGAAAGGCTTCTTTCAATCCGGAAAAACTGATCGACAACGCAAAGGCCGTCTTAACGTCCATTCTAAGGGCCAAGCCCGCTTCCGCTAAGGGAAACTACGTTCGCGGCGTGACGGTCTCCACGACTATGGGACCCGGAATTAAAATCGATCTTTCTCAAGTGCGTGCGATGGCTGCGTAAAGATCTATCTTTGGGGTGTTAGTGTCAATTTTCTGAATCGAGATCAGGAGAAGAGCATGGCGGAGCTGGAAATCGTACGCGCGAGTCGCGGCGAGAAGGCCGAAACGGTGGCGTTTGTTCATGAAAAATTCAAAACGGCGAAGATGGCCATCGTCACGGAATATCGCGGCCTCAGCGTGGCTCAGATGACCCGCCTGAGACGGGCGATTCGTGAAGCTTCGGGGGAATACCAGGTCATCAAGAATACCCTCGTGCGCCGGGCGCTTATGGACACTGCTTATGGCTCTTTAGATCGACTGCTTGACGGGCCGAACGGTTGGGTCTTTGCCTATGATGACCCAGTCATGCTCTCCAAAGCTTTGGTCAAATTTGCCGACGACAACGACAAACTGGCCATCAAGGGCGGTGTCTTCGAGGGGCAGTTCATGGAGCCGGCCAAGGTGAAGGTTTTGGCCCAGATGCCGAGCAAGCCAGAACTTCAAGCGAAATTACTGGCGCTCATTCAGGCTCCGGCGACTCAGCTAGTTCGACTCGTGCAAGAACCAGGGGCGCGGGTTGTCAGATTATTGGAAACGCTGCGCAAGGGAAAATCAGAGTAACGCCATTGGAGATTTGTTTTGCAACTAACTTAAAGGGGGAAGCTTTTATGCCAGAGGTATCCAAAGAACAAGTTAAAGACTTTATCAAGAACATGACGCTGCTGGACGCGGCGGCTCTTGTTAAGGAACTTGAAGAAGAGTTGGGCGTGAGCGCGGCGGCGCCCGTGGCCGTTGCTGCTGCCGCTGGCCCCGCGGCTGCGGCGGCGGAGGAAAAGACTGAGTTTAACGTTATTCTCGCCGAAGCGGGTGAAAAGAAGATCCAGGTGATCAAGGTCGTTCGCGAGCTTACCGGTTTAGGCTTGAAGGAAGCTAAAGACTTAGTGGACGGGGCGCCTAAGGCTGTCAAAGAGGGTGTAGCCAAGGCCGAAGCGGAAAGCGTCAAGAAGAAACTCGAGGAGCAGGGAGCGAAAGTCGAGATTAAGTAGTTTTCCGCTTTCAGGGGTTTTCTGGTCGATGACGGATCTACTTCCGCAAGTTGGATAGAGGAGCAAGCATGGCATTTCAAGTGGCCAATAATTTACGTTTTCGCCGCAGCTTCGGTAGAATCAAGAAGATTATTGATTTACCTTACCTAATTGAAATTCAGAAAAATTCCTACGATCAGTTCCTGCAGCGGGACGTTGCTCCAGCGCAGCGTCAAAATTTCGGCTTGCAGGAGGTCTTTAAGTCAGTTTTTCCGATTAAAGACTTCAATGAGACGGCGTCATTGGAGTTCGTGAGTTACGCGCTCGGAGAGCCTAAATACGACGTTGAGGAATGCCATCAACGAGGAATGACATTTGCTGCGCCGTTAAAAGTGACAGTGCAGCTGGTCTTGTGGGACGTCGATGCGCAGACCGGTGCCCGCAGCATCAAAAATGTAAAAGAACAGGAAGTCTACTTTGGTGAGATTCCGCTAATGACCAAGAACGGTACTTTCATGGTCAACGGAACCGAACGGGTTATCGTCAGCCAGCTCCACCGTTCCCCGGGAGTTTTCTTCGAACACGACAAAGGAAAGACTCACGCCAGCGGGAAGTTGCTCTATTCCGCCCGCGTGATTCCCTACCGTGGCTCTTGGGTCGATCTAGAATTTGACCCGCGGGACATTCTTTACGTGCGCATCGACAGGCGTCGCAAGTTTCATGCGACGGTTTTATTGCGCGCCCTGGGAATGACAACCGAGGACCTGCTGAACTACTACTATCGGAGCGACACTATCGTTTTTGATGGCCGCAAGCCCGCGCTGTTGTTTAACCCGCAGCACCTCCTAGGGGCCAAGGTCGGTTCGGATGTACGAGATCCAAAAACCAACGATCTGATCGTCAAGGAGGGCAAGAAATTTACCCGCCCGGTTCTCCGTCAGATGGAAAGTGCCCGGATCAAACAGGTGCCGATCGGTTGGGAAGAAATCGTTGGCCGTGTTGCCGCACACGATATTGTTAATCCTCAGACGAAAGAAGTTCTCGTGGAGTGCAACCATGAGATCACACAAGAGAAGTTGGAGCTTATTCGCGAACGAGGAATTCATCAGGTCGAAGTTTTGTTCATTGACGAATCCAACGTCGGGCCCTATCTTCGCAATACTCTACTACAAGATCGGATCCGTTCACCCCAGGATGCGATCATCGAGATCTACCGACGGCTCCGGCCGGGTGATCCCCCTACGGTCGAATCCGCGACTAACTTCTTTAATAATCTTTTCTTTAATCCGGATCGCTACGATCTATCCAAAGTAGGCCGGCTCAAATTGAACCACCGGCTTCGGCTGAATGTGCCTTTGGAGCAAGGGACCCTGCGGAAAGAAGATATTCTCGAAGTGGTCCGTTATCTGATGGAGCTTAAGAACGGGAACGGTTCTGTGGATGATATTGACCACCTCGGCAATCGCCGTGTGCGTGCCGTCGGCGAGCTGGTCGAGAACCATTTCCGCGTGGGGTTAGTAAGGATGGAACGGGCGATTAAAGAGAAGATGAGTCTTCAGGACATCGAGACCTTAATGCCCCAAGAGCTTATCAACTACAAGCCGGTTTCCGCGGCGCTCAAAGAATTTTTCGGATCGAGCCAGCTGTCGCAATTCATGGATCAAACTAATCCTTTATCAGAAATCACCCACAAGCGGCGGCTTTCGGCCCTTGGTCCGGGTGGATTGACGCGGGAACGGGCCGGCTTCGAAGTGCGCGACGTTCATCCGACGCACTACGGTCGCGTTTGTCCGATCGAGACGCCGGAAGGGCCAAACATCGGTTTAATCGCATCTCTGACAACCTATGCGAGGGTCAACGAGTTTGGGTTTATCGAGACTCCCTATCGCGAGGTGGAGAACGGTCGCGTCACCGATCGGATTCGCTATTTATCAGCTCTCGAGGAAGAAGATCACGTCATCGCTCAGGCTAACGCCCCCATCGACGGTCGGGGTGTATTCACCGCTGATCTGGTATCGGCGCGCAAAGGTGGAGAATTCGTCATGGCGCGTCCGGAAGAGGTCAATTTCATGGACGTCTCACCGAATCAGTTGGTCAGCGTGGCCGCTTCGTTGATTCCCTTCCTGGAAAATGACGACGCCAATCGAGCGCTCATGGGGTCGAACATGCAACGGCAGGCTGTTCCCTTGCTGCGGACCGAAGCTCCTTTTGTCGGTACCGGGATGGAAAAGACCGTTGCGCGGGATTCCGGGGTTACCATCGTGGCCCGGCGTGACGGAATCGTGGAAAACGTTGATTCCACCCGGATTGTTGTCAAGGCGGACAAACCTTCCGGCGCGCGGGACACGGGCGTCGACATCTACAATCTAATCAAGTATCAACGCTCCAACCAAAACACCTGTGTGAATCAGCGACCGATTATCGTCGTTGGCGATCAAGTAAAGGCGGGTGACGTAATCGCTGACGGCCCCTCGACTGAAATGGGCGAGTTGGCGTTGGGACGCAATGTGGTTGTGGCCCTAATGCCTTGGGGAGGATACAACTTTGAGGATTCGATCCTGATCAGCGAACGGGTCGTGAAGGAAGATATCTATACGTCGATCCATATCGAAGAGTTCGAGTGTGTTTCCCGCGACACCAAGCTGGGTCCAGAAGAAATCACCCGAGACATTCCCAACGTCGGCGATGAGGCTCTCACGGATCTTGATGAGAGCGGCATTATCCGAATCGGTGCAGAAGTAAAACCGGGCGATATCCTGGTCGGAAAGATTACTCCGAAAGGCGAAACTCAATTATCGCCCGAAGAAAAGCTGTTGCGTGCCATCTTCGGCGAGAAGGCCGGCGAGGTAAGGGATACCTCATTGAGAGTCCCCCCGGGCGTAGAGGGGACCATTATCAATGTCAGGATCTTCTCGCGCAAAGGATTGGGTAAGGATGAGAGAAGTAAGGCGATCGAGGACGAGGAAATCACCCGGCTCAGAAAAGATCAGCATGACGAAGTCAGAATCCTGCAAGAAGGCGCCTTAAGACGGCTTAAGAAACTACTTGCCGGACGACGCTTGGCGGTTCGGCTGAGTGACGACGGCCGCAAGATTCTTCTCAATAAAGGCAAAGAGCTCACGGAGGAAGACCTCGATCAGCTGCCCATGTCCTATTGGGGCGATATCCGAGTCGATAATGAATCGGTTGAGGGGGAACTCAATCGCATCGTCGAAAGCACTACGGAGCAAGTCAGTCTGATCAAAGATCTTTTTGAAGACAAGATCGACAAGTTAAGAGGCGGGGATGAACTCCCCCCCGGGGTCATCAAGATGGTCAAGGTTTTCGTGGCCATCAAGCGGAAGCTCCAGGTTGGTGACAAAATGGCCGGACGCCACGGAAATAAAGGAGTTATCTCGCGCATTTTACCCGAAGAAGATATGCCCTATCTCGAAGACGGAACCCCGGTCGACGTAGTACTCAACCCATTAGGGGTTCCTTCTCGAATGAACGTCGGACAGATTCTTGAGGCCCATTTGGGTTGGGCGGCGAGAAGCCTCGGACAGCAGATTGACGAGTTGCTGCGCGGCCATCGCAACGAGATCGACGGGCTCAGGCGACGGCTCAAGGAGTATTTGAATACTAAGGAGGCGAGCGAACTGCTCGAGGGAGCCAAGGAGGCCGATGTTTTCAAGCTTGCCGAGAAGTACCGCGGCGGCGTACACCTGGCGTCCCCGGTTTTCGATGGGGCCGCCGAAGAAGAAACCTTCAACCTGCTCAGAAAAGCAGGATTGCCGGTGACCGGTCAAGTAACCCTTTACGACGGCCGCACCGGTGAACCGTTCGACGGTAAAGTGACCGTCGGTGTCATGTACATCATGAAACTTCATCATCTCGTGGACGACAAGATTCATGCGCGGTCCACCGGACCTTATTCGCTCGTCACCCAGCAACCGCTAGGTGGGAAAGCCCAATTTGGCGGTCAGCGGCTCGGTGAAATGGAGGTATGGGCGCTGGAGGCCTATGGCGCCGCATACACGCTTCAGGAAATGCTGACGGTCAAGTCGGACGACGTAGTTGGTAGGACACGAATGTATGAGGCAATTGTCAAGGGAGACAATCTGCTTGAGCCCGGACTCCCTGAATCGTTTAACGTTATGGTCAAGGAACTCCAGAGCTTAGGCTTGGACGTGGATTTGGTCGAAGAAAAATAGGTTAACCCCAGTGAAGCTCAATCGCTAAATCGGGAGGTGGCCGTTTATGGAAGATCTATTCAATTTATTTGAAAAGCCGAAAAATCCCCTCAGTTTCAATGCAATCAAAGTCTCTATCGCCTCGCCCGAGAAGATCCGCTCGTGGTCTCACGGCGAGGTTAAGAAACCCGAAACCATTAACTACAGGACTTTCAAGCCAGAACGGGATGGTCTTTTCTGTGCCAAGATTTTTGGCCCAACCAAAGATTACGAGTGCAACTGCGGCAAGTATAAGAGGATGCGGCATCGCGGCGTCGTCTGTGAAAAGTGCGGCGTCGAAGTCATTCAGTCCAAAGTCCGCCGGGAACGGATGGGCCACATCGAGTTGGCGACGCCGGTGGTGCATATTTGGTTTCTCAAGAGTCTGCCCAGCCGCATCGGCGCGTTGCTCGACATGTCGCTCAAGGAAATCGAGAAAGTGCTTTACTTTGAATCCTACATTGTCATCGATCCAGGCGAGACACCCCTGCAATACAAAGATCTCTTAACCGAGAGCCAGTACCGCAAAAAGGTCGAGGAGTATGGAGGAAGATTTATTGCCGAGATGGGTGCGGAGGCCATTCGTAAGCTGCTTAAAAACGTCGACGTGGTGAAACTTTCAGAGGATTTGCGCCAGGAGATGCGCGACGCCAATTCCGAAGTGCGGCGGAAAAAGATGGCGAAGCGATTGAAGGTCATCAACGCCTTTAGGGTCTCGGGTAATCGACCCGAATGGATGGTTTTGGAGGTTATTCCGGTGATTCCGCCGGATCTCCGGCCGCTCGTGCCACTTGATGGCGGACGATTTGCAACTTCAGACCTTAACGATCTTTATCGTCGCGTCATCAACCGGAACAACCGTTTAAAACGGCTCATGGAACTCAGCGCGCCGGACATGATTATTCGTAACGAGAAGCGGATGCTCCAAGAGGCCGTCGACGCGCTATTCGACAATGGCCGACGGGGCCGCGCGATCACGGGCCAAAACCGCCGCCCACTGAAATCCTTGAGCGACATGCTTAAGGGAAAAACCGGTCGCTTCCGTCAAAACCTATTGGGAAAAAGAGTCGACTACTCGGGCCGTTCGGTCATTGTTGTCGGTCCTGAACTCCGGTTGCATCAGTGCGGATTGCCCAAAAAAATGGCCCTCGAGCTCTTCAAACCCTTCATTTATAACAAACTCGAAGAACGTGGACTTGTTACCACGATCAAAAGCGCCAAGAAAATGGTGGAAAAGGAACGGCCTGAAGTTTGGGATATTCTCGATGAAGTGATTCGGGAGCATCCAGTGCTCTTAAACCGGGCGCCTACCTTGCACCGCCTCGGTATTCAGGCTTTCGAGCCGATCCTGATTGAGGGCAAAGCGATTCAGCTCCACCCGCTGGTGTGCGCGGCTTACAACGCGGACTTTGACGGCGACCAAATGGCGGTTCACGTTCCATTATCCGTCGAGGCGCAAGTCGAAGCTCGAGCGCTCATGATGTCCACGAACAATATCCTTTCACCGGCTAATGGCAAGCCGATTATTGTGCCGACGCAGGATATCGTATTGGGGCTATACTACATGACCCGCGATCGACTCCACGCCAAGGGCAGCGGACGCATATTTAGTAACCCAACCGAGGTCAGGATCGCGTACGACCAAGGGGAGGTGGACCTGCAGGCACTGGTGACGGTGCGCATTAACGACGAACGTGTCGAAACTACGGTGGGCCGAGTGCTTGTCTATGAAGTGGTTCCGCCGGTGATTCCCTTCAAAGAAGTCAACCGAGTGATGAAGAAAAAGGAACTGGCCAACCTGATTGACGTCAGTTTTCGATTGGCCGGGAACAAGGCCACAGTCATCTTGGCGGATCGCCTTAAGGACATCGGCTATCGTCATGCCACAAAAGCGGGAATTTCCATTGCCATTAAGGACATGGTGATTCCGCCGAGTAAGGAGCAGTTGCTGAAGAAGGCGCATGATGATGTGCGCGAGATTGAGGAGCAATACAAGAACGGTCTTATCACCGACGGCGAGCGCTACAACAAGGTCGTCGATATCTGGGCCGAGGTTACCGATCGAATCGCCGACGAAATGTTACGCGATTTGGGTTCGGAAAAAATGACCGATGAGTCGGGTCGGGAGATTTCAGTTCCGAGTTTCAACCCTATTTTCATGATGGCCGACTCGGGGGCTCGTGGGAGTGCGCAGCAAATTCGCCAGCTTGCCGGTATGCGTGGATTGATGGCGAAGCCCTCCGGTGAAATCATCGAGACTCCGATCACGGCGAACTTCCGCGAAGGGCTCACGGTGTTGCAATACTTCATCTCGACGCACGGCGCGCGTAAGGGCCTTGCCGACACCGCCCTCAAGACCGCAAACTCAGGTTACCTTACCCGTAGGCTCGTGGATGTGGCCCAAGATGCCGTCATTGGCGAGAACGATTGCGGTACCATGGATGGTATCGAAATTACCCCACTCATGGAGGGCGGAGAGATCATCGAACCACTCGGAGATCGCGTTTTGGGCCGAGTCGCGCTCGAAGACGTCAAAGATCCGTTTACGGGAGACATCGTCGTCCAGGCCAACCAAGAGATCGATGAGGAACTGGTTCAGCGCATCGAAGAGGCGGGAATAGAGCGAATCAAGATCCGGTCCGTGCTGACCTGTCAGTCAAAGCGCGGTGTTTGTATCCTGTGCTATGGTCGCGACTTGGGTCGGGGCCATATGGTCAACCTCGGCGAAGCGATCGGAGTCATTGCCGCGCAATCTATCGGTGAACCGGGAACACAGCTCACCATGCGGACTTTCCATATTGGTGGAACGGCGAGCCGCAGAGCGGAGCAAACCACGTTGGAATCGCGAAACGACGGCTCCGTGAAGCTTATCAATGTGAATACCGTAACCAATAAAGAAGGCGATCTCGTGGTGATGAACCGGAATGGTGAAATCGCCATTGTGGATTATCCGGAAGGCGAGAAAGGGCGAGAGCGAGAAAGGGAGCGTTACCCCGTCGTTTACGGTGCGAAATTTAAGAAAAAGGACGGCGCCAAGATCAAAGCCGGGGAACTGTTGGCCGAGTGGGATCCTTACACCATTCCGATTCTCACAGAAGTGGCTGGTGTCGTCAAGTTCGGCGACGTTATTGAAGCTGTGACGATGGAAGAAAAAGTCGATGAGCGCACCGGATTGTCGACGAAAGTAATCATCGACTCCAAGGACGTTGACAAACGGCCGAGAATCTCCATTAAAAATACAGAGGGGCAGACGGCTCGTCCGTCAGCAACCTCCGAGGCGCGCTATCTCTTGCCGGTGGGTGCCCATATCAACGTTCAAGATAATCAAACAGTCGATGCGGGCGACGTCCTGGCAAAGATTCCGCGAGAAACTACTAAGACCAAAGATATCACAGGAGGACTTCCTCGTGTGGCGGAGCTTT
>JAHKKJ010000713.1 GCA_020027655.1 Deltaproteobacteria bacterium
AGAGTCCGCCTGGATGGCTTCCGTGCCCATTATCCGCCCTACAAAGACAATATTCACGGCCTCAACCGCTCCGGCCTCTTCGCTCTTTGCAACAATGATAAATTGGACATCACTCTCAATCTAAAGAAAGCGCCACAAGCAACCGAGCTGGCCAAGAAAATTGTTGCCTGGTCGGATGTGGTCATAGAAAACTTCAGCCCCGGAACTATGGCGCGGCTGGGTCTCGATTACCAAAGTCTCAAGAAGATAAAACCCGATCTCGTCATGCTGAGCAGCTCGAATTTAGGTCAGAGCGGGCCCCACGCCCATCACGCGGGATTCGGTTCCCAGCTCTCTTCGTTGGCGGGCTTCACGCATCTAACGGGATACCCCGACGGCTCGCCGCAGATTCTCTATGGACCTTACATCGATTACATCGCCGTCGCCTACGGTGCCGTCGCGATCCTCGCCGCGCTGGATTACAAGCGACTCCAGTACTTGGCACCGATTCTGTTGGACTACAAAGTCAACGGTAAAGTTGCCGGCCGCAATGCGAACCGCGATCCCTATGCATCACCCCACGGCGCCTATCCGTGCAAAGGCGATGATCACTGGTGTGCCTTAAGCGTCCACTCTGAATCCGAATGGAAAGCGCTTTGCGGCGTAATGGGCAATCCGGGCTGGACCGGTGATACAAAATTTTCTTCCCACGAATCACGCAAGGCCAACGAAGATGATCTCGATCGCAGAATCGGCGAGTGGACCATCGGCTTCACGGCTCAGGAAGTGATGGAGAAACTTCAATCAGCCGGCGTCAGAGCCGGCATCGTGAACACCATGAGCGAGGTCTACAGCGATCCTCAGCTGTCTCAGCGGCCGCAATGGGTCGAACTGGAACATCCAGAGATCGGCAGGATGCACTACCAACGCCCCCCGTTCTTACTCACGAAGACACCGCCTGGTCCGTCGAAACGAGACCCGCTTTTGGCGGAACACAACGAATACTTCTACTGCGATCTGCTAGGTTTGAGCGGGCAAGAATATAGCCAACTCGTCGAAGCAGAAGTTATTTACTGAGAATTTTCTCGCACGGACTGGGTTTTACTCTGACCGGAAGGCTTTCTTCCCGAGATAAGCACCTTATTTTTTGCACGAGCTTTTTTTGTTTTTGTGTTTTTTTCGTTGACATCGCTTTCACTCTTTGATACCTAGACCACAGCCTTCGTGGCTACCTTCCTCCGTAACCCAACTAATAGAATAACTGAGGTATCAAGTATGGAGAAACGTCATAAAACAACGCTCGCTCGTACTTTAACTTTGACGATTGTTTGCACAAAATTGGCTCTCGTCGGAGCGCTCTTTATTCCTTTTTTTCTGACCATGGAGTACCGGCCGCAGAGAGAGACCGTCGCCGAGTCCCGCGTTTTGATCCCGGCTCCCGTGGCCCAAAAGCCACCACCAAGGGAACTGATGAGGATCTATTCCATTGTAAGGTCACATCGGCCCGACATCACGGAGGCAGAAGCATGGGAGATCTCAGAAGTCATACTGGAGGAGAGTTCGGGCTACGGGCTTGACCCGATGCTGGTGTTAGCGGTGATCGATGTGGAAAGTAAATTTCAGTATGAGGCGGTTTCACCCGCCGGGGCCAGGGGAATCATGCAGATCCTTCCCTATGTGGCACAATCCCTCGTGCAGAAAATCGGTCTGCATCAACTGTCACATTCCAAATCTTTTAGACCGGAGTTCTTGGATGATCCCGTTCTCAACATAAAGCTCGGCGTCTACTATCTCCATGATCTGAAAAAAAATTTTCGTAACCTCACTCACGCTCTAACTGCCTATAACATGGGACCCACCGAAACTAAGAACCGCCTGGAAAACGACCTCGAGATCCCCGAAGAATATTCGACTCTGGTGCTAGCTGCATACCGGCAGTACAAGAGCGGGAAAACCAAACCACCCACCTTTTGACGAGGCGATACAACCTCCCAGCGCCGCCGCCGAATGTACAGCAACTCAAGAATACTTGTTGCAGGGTGCGGTGCCATCGGATCGGTTTTCGGTTTGCTTACTCGCGAAAGGAAGTGTAGAGAAGCCAACTGAATTCCACCTGTGCGATAGTAATTCGTTACTGTCCCGTGGTAAAGGCATGGAGCAGGCGATTGTCGCAAGTCATGAATGACAAAATAGAATTATTCCTGTCTCAAAAAGCTCTGGAAGAGATTGGCCAACACGCCCTGGAAACCTTTCCCGAAGAGTGTTGCGGTGTGGTCTTGACCGATGGCGACGTTGATCGAGTCCACCGCTTGAAAAATATCCAGAATCAGTTGCACGCCCTGGACCCGCAAACCTACCCGCGCACTGCGACTATCGCCTACGCGATGGATTATAAAGAGCTGGAGCTCGTGATTGACGAGGCGAAAAGAAACGGCGCCAAGCTTAAAGCTTTCTATCATTCCCATCCCAATCACGACGCTTACTTTTCCGACGAGGATAAGGCCTTCGCCAGCCCATTCGGCGAACCCACGTTTCCCGGAACAACGCAGCTTGTCGTTGCGGTTTACGATCGGGCCGTCAAAGAAATGTGCGCCTTCGCCTGGTCCGACCAGGAAAAGGATTTCATCAAAGTAGCTCTAACCAAGACTTAGTCCTCGTGACCCAGCCCCGCGATAAGTTCATCGACGTCCATGGACTCGCCATCCATTATCTGGAATGGGGAGAACCTGGTGGAGAACCGCTAGTCTTGGTCCACGGCTTTTTAGATCAGGCGGCGAGTTGGCAACCGTTTGTAAGATCGCTCCAAAATAAGATTAACCAACCTCTGTGGGTTGTTGCGCCGGACTGCCGTGGACACGGCGACAGCGGCTGGGTGAGTGCGGGGGGTTATTATCATTTCCCTGATTACGTTTTCGATCTGGATTGCGTGATCCGCGCGCTGGAGGTGGAGCGGTTTAAGCTCATGGGTCACTCCATGGGCGGCACGATCTCTTTTCTCTATTGCGGCACCTTTCCAAAAAAAGTACAGCAGCTCGTGTTGATCGAAGGCATCGGTGCGGTAGGCATGAATTTTTCCGACGCGCCGGTGCGTATGGAGAAATGGATTACAGAGCTTCACGATCGTGGCCGTAATCATTTCCGTCAATATAGCAGTGTAGCGGCAGGCGCCAAGCAGCTCCAGCAAACCAACC
This sequence comes from Deltaproteobacteria bacterium, assembly GCA_020027655.1. Taxonomy (GTDB): domain Bacteria; phylum Desulfobacterota; class Binatia; order UBA9968; family UBA9968; genus DAIRFP01. The sequence goes on from JAHKKJ010000713.1 coordinate 3,171, forward strand.
CGCGTCTGAGCAGCGAACTGGCTTTGGACTTGGCGCGTTCAGGAATGAAGCAGAATGCTACGGGGAAGTGGGTCTGGAAATTTGATCCGCTACATCGCACGATCTCCCCTCAGCCCTTTTACTCGGCCCAAGCCATGGAGTTTTTTCGCCGCATCGGATGTCCC
>JAHKKJ010000714.1 GCA_020027655.1 Deltaproteobacteria bacterium
AGCTTCTGCTTGCCGGTGCGAAAGAATTCAGTTTTGATGAAAGGGTACTTTTTGTTGAACGCCGCGAAGTACATCTGAAGCTGTGGCGCCGTTGCCGAAGCGTAGACGACCAGCTTGCCTTCCTTCTTGGCGCCGGTGATGAGCTGCTCCTGGGTTTGGGCGAAACTGTCCGTGTTTCCGCTGAGGAAGAAAGTTACAACAAAAAGTCTAATCGTCAACTGTTTCATGGGCCCTCCGTCTGCTGCAGCATTATTAAAGTTGGGCTAGTTGTGTCAATGGTTCGTCGCATCGACAAATTAAGTTTTTTTCAGTACGATTCTATTAAGTGAGGTAAAGCCTATGCCAACACCAGAGTTTGTTTATCAAGATCCGTTTCCTCTGAGCAAAGACGATACACCGTACCGTCTGCTGAGCAAGGAGCATGTCTCGCTGACGAAGTTTGACGGTAAAGACGTTTTGAAGATCGAGCCGGAAGCGTTGACGTTGCTTGCCACTGAGGCGATCCGAGACGTTTCGTTCTTGCTGCGCACTCCCCACCTGCAAAAGGTAGCAGCGATCCTGAAAGATCCAGAGGCCTCGGACAACGACCGCTACGTGGCGTTGGCCATGTTGCGCAACGCGGACACCTCATCCAAGGGAATTCTCCCATTCTGCCAGGACACCGGTACGGCTACAGTCTTTGGCAAAAAGGGCCAGCAGGTTTGGACGGGTGTCAAAGATGAAGAATATCTCGCGAAGGGGATTTACAAAACCTACACGGAAGAAAACCTGCGTTACTCCCAAACGGCGCCGCTGAACATGTACGACGAGGTTGATACGGGCACGAATCTTCCGGCACAGATCGATCTCATGGCTACCGAAGGCACGGAGTACCAGTTCCTGTTCGTTACTAAAGGCGGCGGATCGGCTAACAAGACCTCGCTCTACCAGGAGACCAAGGCGCTGTTGAATCCAACGAGTCTGGAAAAGTTTCTCACTGAAAAGATGAAAACCTTGGGGACTGCCGGTTGTCCGCCGTACCATCTGGTTTTTGTTATCGGTGGAACTTCTGCCGAAGCTTGTTTGAAGGCTGTGAAACTGGCCACCACAGGTTACCTCGATCATCTACCAACGTCAGGCAATGCCCACGGGCGTGCTTTTCGTGATGTAGAGATGGAAGAGAAGATGCTCCAGGCTGCCTATAAGTCCGGCTACGGCGCCCAGTTCGGCGGCAAATACTTCGCTTTGGACGTGCGGATCGTCCGCTTGCCGCGCCACGGTGCGTCCTGTCCGGTGGGCATGGGCGTTTCCTGTTCGGCGGATCGGAACATAAAGGCAAAAATCAACCGGGATGGCATTTGGCTGGAGCAGTTGGAGCGTGAACCGGGTAGGCTCATTCCTGAGGAGTATCGCGGCAAGGTTGCGAGCAATGTGGTTAAGGTCGATCTCAATCGACCGATGAAGGAAATTCTTGCACAGCTGACAAAATATCCGGTGACCACGCAGCTCTCGCTCAATGGAACCATGATCGTTGCGCGGGACATCGCCCACGCAAAACTCAAGGAACGCTTGGACAAGGGCGAAGGATTGCCGCAGTATTTAAAAGATCATCCGGTCTATTATGCGGGGCCTGCGAAGACGCCGGCCGGCATGCCCTCCGGTTCTTTCGGTCCGACGACTGCAGGGCGCATGGATTCGTACGTAGATCTGTTCCAATCACACGGAGGTTCCATGATTACCCTGGCCAAGGGCAATCGCAGCGCGCAAGTGACCGAAGCTTGCAAGAAGTACGGCGGCTTCTACCTGGGATCAATCGGTGGCCCGGCGGCGATACTGGCAAAAGAAAACATCAAAAAGGTCGAACTGCACGAGTATCCGGAGCTCGGCATGGAAGCGATCTGGAAGATCGAGGTGGAGGATTTTCCGGCATTTATCCTGGTCGATGATAAGGGGAATGACTTCTTCAAGCAGATCTGCGCGTAACGATTTGGGCGCACTTACGGTTTGCACAAACCCCCTCTTTGTCTCCCCCTTGCCAAGGGGGCGATTAAGTGGGGGTCGATGCGCCGGGATGTGATTAGCCCAAAAAATTCCACCTAGTTTCCCGAAGCAAAAATCTAAGTCGGCAATCCAAGATAGTTCGTGCCACTCAATCGGCACAATCACCAAAGACTACACAAAGTTTTCCAGCTCGAAGCGCTCTCGATTAAGAAACCGTCCCTCCATCCGAACGTAATCGCCTTCGCGCAAGCGATTCAAGCGATCGGTTATCGCGCGCGGGGCGTTGTACGGCAGTGAAACAACCACCAACCGATTGTTCCGGTCGCGGATCTCGAGTGTGCCGCGGCGGGAGTCGACAAACTCCACTCTGCCTTCGAGCTTTTCGAGACGTCCGACGCTCCCACTGCCGCTGCTGGCTCCTCCGTAGCCACCCCGTTCCTGCACGCTTTCTTTCACTGTGATCAGATCCGTGAAATATCGTCCATCACGATCTTGTTGCGCGCGCATGGCTACGTAATCTCCCGGTTCCAAGTTAGCCACGGCGTAGTCGCGCTGCTGATAGGACACCCTGGTATTGTTGTCGTATCTCACAAGGAATTTCCTGCCCGCGTCTGTGCTCAGTTCGATCTGGCGAGACCGAGTGTCAACATCGCGAACCTCGCCAACAAGATCACTCCCACCCCAATTGCCATAATCGCCCGGAAACCCGATTTGGCCTAACTCGGTGCATCCGGACAAAAGCAGAAAGCTCCAGGACAAGAGTCCCAAAACACGCATGGTTAGCTTCATAGCGTCACCCCCTTAGACTCTATATCGGAAGGAATGCTCCTCTTGTTCAATCTCAGTGGGTTGGATTCCCCGCAGCTTGTATTCCCAGGCCTATAAGAGTCCGTCATTCCCGCATGCTTTTAGCGGGAATCCAGACGAATCTTTAACTGGATCCCCGACCCATTCGACCTGGCTCAGGGTCGTGGTGAGCATAGTCGAACCACGATAAAAACATTCGGGGGTGACAACTGTGGGACAAGTTC
>JAHKKJ010000715.1 GCA_020027655.1 Deltaproteobacteria bacterium
GAGTCGATCGCCGCGCCGGATCGGATGATGGCACTGATGCTCGGTGCCATCCCACGCCGGCGTCTCTCCGCCGCCGATCCACTGGCCCGGCATCCACCACCGGCCCACTTCTTCCGGCCGTGCGGGATCTTTTAGATCCAAGATCATCGGGATGCGTCCGATGTATCCCTCGATATGCGCCGAGATGTAGGCGTAGCGGCCGTCGAAGGTAAAACGATGCACGCCCCCGTTAGTTTGAAAAAAGGCAATCTCCTTGGGCTTTTCGCGGTTGGAAATATCGTAAACCTTGAGTCCCGTCGGCTGCTTCTCTTTGCTGCGGTATCGTTCCAGGTTCACCAGCATGATATCGCCACTCACGCGCACCTTGTGCGAATGCACGCCCTGCGGGATTTCAATCTCGGCGACGACCTTCGGATGCTTGGGATCTTTGACGTCGAGGATGGTCGTCCCATGCGGCGGCTCCATGTGGCCGACGAACGCGTAGCCGTTCTCGACCACGACCTGCCCGCCACCCGCCACATCCGTGCGGCCGATCTGTCTCACGTTCTTGCGAATACCAAACTGAGGCGCATTGCCGTTCCTTTGGCTCATGAATTTTTTCTCCTTTTTGGAATTAAGTAGGTTCTTCTACCAAGCCGGAGGCGATGCGGTCAACTGGGTATTGGGGAGCGCAATGATCTCAGAGGCATCCTGCGCTGTTGGCTGAAGGTTTCACGTGAGAATGCGGCGAAACGTCAAGTTGACGCGCGGACCACAGGGGCCCGTTTCTTTTCCGATCCCGTGCTTCCAACAGCGCTGGGTGTCGCCCTTCATCAAGAGAAGGCTGCCGGACGCCAGTTTCAAGCGAACGGGCTTCAAAGACTTCTCCCGCTTGTGCTTCAAGACGAAGGTCCGTTCTTCCCCCAAACTCAACGAAGCAAGGATCGGTCGTTCGCCAAGCTCGGGCTCGTCGTCGCTGTGCAACCCCATGCTGTCCCGGTGGTCCCGGTAGTAATTGAGGAGCACGCTGTTGAAGTCCGTACGAGCGACCGCTTCAACCCGTTTTTTGATATCCAGCAGCGCTTCCGTCCAGGGCAATGCTTCCAGGTAAATACCGGAGTATGTATAGTTTTTGCCGACATCGCCGTACCACGCAATCAAACGAGGCTGCGCGTAAATTCTGCCCCAAACAACGATGTTCTCTGCGCGCCAGGGAACTTCATCGATCAGTTGGCCCATGACGATATGAGGGGCGCGCGCGAGCGGAAGATGGCGCAGGTAGTACACCTCCGCTTCTTTTATGGGGATATGTTCAAGGCTTTCGCGCGTTGGAAACAAGTCTGCGGTCACTGCGAAAAGCTGGTCAGTCGTTCGGCATCAACAGCTGCAGGCGATGGCCGTCCGGATCGGAGAAATAAATGCAGGTCGGGTCTCCTTGGCGGCCGTTGACTTTGATGCCGGCGTCTTCCAACGTTGTCTTGACGCGCGCCAATTCCCCGGAGGCAAGGCGTAGCGCCATATGATTCACTTCGTTGCCTCCATGAATTTCTTCTTCGTCTTCCACCTCGAATAATGCGACCCTCTGGTTGCCGCACTTGAGAAAGCACTGCCAAGAGCTCTCGTGATCGATGTCCATGCCGAGGAAATCGATGTAAAACTTCTTTGACCGGGCGAGATCCTTGACGTGCAACACCACGTGGTCGATGCCGGTAACTTGGAACGGTGATTTCATATTGCACCTCCTGTGTAGAACCTTTTTAAATCCGAAATCCGAATATCGAAATCCGAAACAAACCGGTACACTCAAAGGCAAAAAACAAATGTCGAAATCCGAAACGAGCTTGTTTGGAATTTGTGCCTTTTGATCATTTAGATTTGTTTCGAATTTCGGATTTCGATATTTGAGTTCTTATTTTTCTCTCAATCCACCACCGCGATGGCCTGAATCTCGACCATCATCTCGGGCCGCGCCAGTTCTTTGATACCGATGAGCGCGCTCGCTGGATAACGGCCCTCCTGAAAGAATTCTTTGCGCAGCTGGGTGAATCGCGTGCCGTTGGCCATATCGGTAATGAACACGGTCATGGTTACGATGTCGTCCAGCTTGCCGCCGGCCTTTTCCAGCGTTCGCCGTATGCGTTGGAAGCTCAACCGTACTTGCCCGTCAAAATCGCCGGCGTAGCTTTTACCGGCTTCGTCCTGGAACGCACCGTAACCGGCTAAATAAACAGTCGTGCCACCGCCGACCTTGACGGCGGGTGAGTAAGCGCGCTCGCGCTGGCGCGCATCGCCCGGCAGAAATTCTCGCCCTGTCATGATTACATCCTCCTATTTAAGAAACAGCTTCTGATACTCTCGAGTCTTGTCCGCGAAGCCCTTGGCGTCAAAGTCGTCCGCCTGCACCGCTTGTATCTTGTGCGCAAGCGGCGAGATGTCTTGCCGGATCATTCCGGTCAAACGTGAATCAGCTGCAGAGCATTGTCCTCCAGAATAAGTTTCTTCTGATGTTTGGAAATATCCGGGCGTTCTAGAATGCCATTGACCGTGTTGGGAAACGTTGAATCGAAATGCGGGTAGTCGGTCGCCATGACGACGTGAGTCTCGCCGACTTCGGCGAGCGCCAAGGGCAGCCACTTCTCGTCCGCTTCGCAACTGATGTAGCAATTTCGTTTCACGTATTCGGATGGAAGCATGTTTAACTGCGGGCACATGCCGTGGTCCTTGATCACTTCATAATCGTCATCCATGCGATGCATCCAGTAGACCAGGAACTCCGCTGTGACCTCGAAGAATGCCACCTTGAGGCGGGGAAATTTTTCAAAAACCCCGCCGAGAACCATAGCGACCAGCGGTGCCACGCAATTGAGTGGCCGGCCGAGAATATGCATGGGGAAAAAATGAGTTTGACGGTTGATCAACGTGCCAACGTCCCCCAGCGTGCTCGGGTGGCAGAAGAGCGGGATGTCGAGTTCCTGTGCGGCTTCGTAGAAGGGAAAAAAGGCCGGATCGTCCATTTGTTTGTCT
>JAHKKJ010000163.1 GCA_020027655.1 Deltaproteobacteria bacterium
GCTCATTGTTAACCAGAGTCGAAGCGAGGCTTTTGTTGGGAGCGATCCGGTTGAAGGAAATTCCCGCCGGCGGCTTGAAGCCGGTGGCGGCGCCGTGACTCATCTCCTCGCTTCTTTCCATGTACCAGTGGACCTTGTATTGGGATACGTCGAAGTCATGTTCCAAGATTCCTCGGATCCAGAGCGCTGCCGTCTGCTGATACTCGGCGACTCCCAAGCGTTTCCCGACCAGGTCCCCGGGCTGTTTGATCCCAGAGTCGACATGGTACGACAGTTCGGTTTGAAATAAACGGCGGCTTGGAAAAACCGGCAGGGCGATCATATCGGTGCCCTGAGAGCGGGCGATCAGGTATGACGACATCGACAGTTCCGCCACTTCGAATTCGCCGAACTTGAGCTGGCGCCAAAACGTCTCCGCGGGATGGGAATAGGTCGGGATCAGCTCGATCCCGTCCGCTTCAATCGTTCCGTTCATGAGCGGCTCAACCCGCTCGTTGAACGCGGAGATAAAACCCAAGCTCAGTTTACTCATCTAAGTTTCCGGATTTGGAATAGGACGAGATGGCTATCTCAGTTTAAAGATTTCCTTCCATACCTTGTCATACTTGGAGTACTGTTTGTAATCCGAGTCTGTAATTGGATAGATCTTTTCCGGCCTGGTCTTTTCCACCGGGTCTACTTTCGGATGGGCCGGCGTGCGACCGGCGGCTGAAAAAACCTTTTGTCCTTCTTCGCTGGAAACCCAACGGTAAAACAGCCAAGCCGTATTAGGATGCGGGGCGCTCTTAAAAACAGCGGTTGCGGTAATCGCGCCGACCCCCTCCGAAAGCAGGTAGCCGAGCGGAGCGCCTTTTTTGATCCTGACGGGGAAATGATGCGAGTAACAGGTCAGGCAAGCAGCCGCCTGTCCTCCAGCCAACAGCTCGGCCAACTGCGAATGGCCCTTATGAAATTCCACGCCATTGGCTGCAATTCGCTTGAGTAGCGCCGCCGCTTTATCTTCGCTCTTGTACTTATGATTGGCCAGACCGATCAATAACTCGGCATCGCGCGGCTCGGCGACGAGTCTGCCTTTCCAGTGGGGCTCGGCAAAATCCTCAAACTGCTTTGGTTCCTCCTGTTTTTTGACGAGGTTCGTGTTCCATCCCGCGATAATGAAATCAAACTCACCAGCCAACCAGTACGAACCCTTCAGGTTGCTTGGATAGGCCTCGGCTTCCGGCGGCAACTTCTCGAGAAACAGTCCCTGTTCATGGATGCGGATTGCGGTTTCGAGAGATGCTTGAAAAACGTCAGCGATGGTTTTGCCGGCACGCGCCTCGGTGATGGCGCGGGTGGCGAGCACGTCGGAAGTGGCGTCAATTTGATTGACTTTTATCCCAGGAAAGCGCGCTTCAAAGACGGGTAAAATCTTGCTTGCCTGGTTGGGTGCTAGAGTTCCATAGAAGTTCAGGGTGCCGCCCTCAGTCAAGGCCTTCTGGTAAACTTCATCGAGAGTCTGGGCGGTACCCGGCGTGGACCATGAGAAAGCCACGAGCAGAAAACCCATCAATATAGCCGCGAACGGTGGTCTTCTTTTATTCATGGGCTTTCTCCCGTTGTGCTTTAGTCCCATGCAAAACTAGGCTGGTGCTTATCATCAACATTGTCGGTCTCCGTCTAATTCAATAGTCAATGCTCCAGATATCGTAGAGCAGCTCCATGCGCCGAAAAGTATGCTTACGTGTTTGCTCCTGCAGGTGCGGCGAAGTGATATAACGCACGGCGATTTCTTCGGCGAGACTGCTGTGCTCTTCATCCGCTTCCGAGTGGACCGTGAAAAACCGGACGTCGTCGGGCTTCATGTTGTACTGTTTGATGAATCCATGCCCCAGTGCGGCCGCCGCCGGGCCGAAGGTTCCCTCGGCGCCGATCTGGATCGCCATGACAACGAACCAGGGCAAGGTGTGGATGATCAGTTCGACGTAGTAGAGGTGCGCCGCAGTGGAGGGCCGCAGCACGGCGTTCTCAAGCTGTTGCTTTGTCAGACCGATGGATTCGGCGAATCGGATCGCCAGTTCATTATGGCCGGCGCTGCCGGTGTCCATACCGCGGGTCTCTTCCTCGACGACACCCCAAAGTTTCTGAGCGATCTCCGGATCGCTGCAGGCCAGATAGCGCAGCATCGCAATGCGCGGCACCGCGGCACGAAACTGATAGTCCTGGATCGCCCAGGCACGGATCTGGTCCATGGTTGCCGTGCCGGCACACACGGCTTTTAAGAACGGGTGCTTGATGCGGATCTTGGAAAACGCCTGTATCTCTTTCTTGAGTTGTTCCACGAACTGCGCTGATGAAATGTTTTGCGACTGCGTCGTCATTTTGGTTCCTCCTGTTTTCCAGCCTGGCTCGATGCCAGGGGAAACGCCTTTCTGTGCTTTAACCGTTTTGAGTTTCCAATACAAACATCAAAACCGTCGAACTAGTGTCCCGTCCCAGAAGTTCGCTATATAATTCCTGTGTCATTCCGTCCGAAAATCTCCCCTTCCCCTCTTTTCCAAAGAGGGGTTAGAATCCCACGGAGAAAATTCTCCCTTTGAAAAAGGGGGAGACAAAAGGGGGATTTGAGTTCGACTTCAGCTGCTGCGATCGTGTGGACTTTTTAAACGAACTTCTGAGACACCACACTAGCTGACGGGCACCCAATTTCCCACTCGAGCCGAGTGCTCGACGGCATCCAGCACCTTCTGTGCTTCGAGTCCGTCGCGGAAGCTAGGACTCGGTTGCTCTCCCGTTCTAATGCCATGGGCGAGTAGACGGGTTAAATTGGCGAAAATAGCTTCTCGCGCCGCGTGCCTCGCGTCCGCGGGGATCAAATGCTCCCTTAACTGTTCAGGAATATGTAGAAGCTTAGTGTCGCCGTCACCCCGTGCGCCCCAAAGCTCGCCGATCATCCAGTCAGGCTTGGATCGATCGACTGCAGCTCGCAACACACCGTCGTTACCCAAGATACGAATCTCTTGGTAAGCGCTACCACGCGCCGCCGCGTTCGCAGCAAAGGAAACCAATCCTCCTCCAGTTAGCTCCCCGATAAAAACGCAACAATCCTCCACCGTAACTTCTCGCTTCCCGGAACCGTCCGCCAGAGGTCTCTCCTTGGTGAAGATTACTTGCTGGCTGCAGACCCGCTTGAAGTCACCCGCGAGCCAGCGCACTAGGTCGACCAAGTGAACTCCCATGTCGCCCATAGCGCCGAAACCCACTGCTTCTTTCTGATCACGCCATCCAAACGGCAGGTTGGGGTCTGCCCGCCGTTCCGTGAACCAACTCGCTTCCACATGAAGGACACGGTTACCCACGTATCCTTCTTGCATAAGTTCCTTCATCCGGCAAAACGCCGGGAGAAAGCGAAAATTGAAAGCAGTCATGTGAATAACGTGCGCTTCTTCAGCCCGCTTCAACATAGCCGCCGCCTCTTCCTTGTTCATCGCCAGAGGTTTTTCACATAAGACCGAGACGCCGTGATTGAATGCTTCAGACGCCATAACGAGATGAACGTTGGTCGGAGTGGTTAAACTTACCGCGTCAAGATCACCGTGTGCCAGCATCTCGTGGTAATCAGTGAACACTTGCGGGATGCCGAAGTCCTGTGCGATTCTTTCGGCGCTTGCCTTTGTGCGTTGGCAGAACGCGGTAACCTCTACGCCGGGGGTTGTCCGGTATGCCAATATGTGAGTCCGGCCGAAGCCGCCGCCAACCACACCGACCTTGATAGTGTTCTTTTGGGTTGCTTGTGCCATTACGTCTCCCGCCTCTTCATTTAGTCGCAATCAAGTCTTGTCTTTCTATTCAGTTCCTCTTTTGAGGTCAAAAGAGAGGAAATCGGTCCGTGGCATGAATTGACGCGAGATTCCCCGGATGACCTGTCCGCTCAAGTTCGGAATGTGACAATCAGATGGGCTGGATGGGAACGCCCGCCGGACTCGCGTGGACTTACTACGGTCACCGGATAAGTTCCTGCGTTTTTAATGGCCTGCGGTGGAATTTTGGCTTGCAGCTCCGTCGAACTGACAAAACGTGTTTCCAGCAATTTTCCGTCAATCGCAATTTTGTGCCAGCGAGCAACCCTGCCCGCGGTTGCCTTCACTGTCATTACGGTAGGCTTGGAACCCTGCGGGATGGAGCGGGGAGTAACCTCGATTTCTCGAGGGATATTGCGCCACGGCTCGGGACTGGGAATCGGATTCTTGTAGTCGGCATGGAAGTTGTGGTCGATAACTCTGCCGCCGGAGATGACCAGCTTCACATTCTGGGTCGCCCAGCTATCGTTTAGAGGATCGCCGTCGACCATGATGATATCGGCGACTTTTCCTGGTTGAAGGGTTCCGAAGTCTCGGGCCTTGGCAAATGTTTTAGCTACATTGATCGTGGCTGCTTGGATGGCTTGCATCGGTGTAAGGCCCGCCTCGACAAACATGGTGACTTCTTCATGAATGTCTAAAGCCGGCATGCCGTGGTTGGGATCGCTGCCGGCGCGAACGAGGCCTCCGGCGCGGGCGAAGCGGCGCATGAACTCCTGAACTTTCTCATAGCCCTGCTTGATGCGATCGAGTTTATCGGCAGGCCACTTGCGATACTTATCGTAGGGTCCCAAGGTAATGGCACGGAGAACTTCCGGCAGGTACTTTGCCCTGGGATTATTTAGAATCGACAGCTCTCTGCGCTTGAACCGAGCCGCGCTGGGCGAAAGTGGGCGAAACCACGTTGCGATCGTGGGACTCCACGAGACGTTGTGTTTGACCATGGTTTCGATGATCCGATCGAAACTCTCGGTCTCATAGAAATAAGTCAATTCTTCCGTATCGAGTCTTCCTTGCCAGCGATCGGCGATGAGTTTGGCCTTTTTCTCGGGATCCGCAATCGAGGTCAACCCGATGGACCAGTGGTGTTCCACCGCATTGACTCCGGCCTCGGCAGAAGCAAATACATCCATGCTGTGCGCAATCGCGGCAAAGCCGAGGCTGTGCGCCTCATCGACAACCGCCTTCAGGGTTTCGCCTCTAAGAGACTCGCCGATTTTGATCTGATCGAGTCCCATCTTTTTCTTCCATCGTACCATCTCGCGGCCCTCATCAGGGCTCTTGATCGGAAAAGAGCCCCGACGGCCACCGCCCATCGCCGACGTATCAGAAGTCTGTCCAACTGCTTTTCCCGCCGACCAAATCCTTGGTCCACAGATCTTGCCCAGGCGAATTCCGTCTCTCTGTGCCATGGACCAGTAGTCATCTCGCGTCGTCTGAATATCGGGGCAGGTGGTGACTCCGAGGTGAAGGTAAATCTCCCCGGCAAAATCCTCATAGTGTCCGTGGCCGTCGATAAATCCGGGGAGGATCGTTTTGCCCTTGGCGTCAATGACGCGGCTGCCTTTGGGAATGGACAGCTCTCCTTTCTTGCCCATCGACTTTATTCTCTCGCCTTCGACCACGATCACTGCGTTCCGTAATGCTGGATCTCCAGTTCCATCGATTAGCGTTCCTCCGTCGATTACCAGATGCTTGCCAGAAGTTGCGCGGGCCATATTTTTGCTCCTCAGCTATTACGTTGCCGGATCTATCGCTTGTAGAGTTGCTTGATAAATCCCGAAGACTCCAGCTCCTGGACAAAGCTCATGTCCACGTACTTACTCAAATCGACATTCGCGGCTTTGGGATTGGTCACCGCCAGGTCATCCATGAAAGTCTTTACGCCATCCACATAGGGGTAAGGCGCCTCGCGGAAAATCACACTATAGGCCTGGTAGGCCCTTTCGAGTCCATCCTGATCATCGGTTCGAAGTTTTTTGGCGAGGATCGCCTTGGTGGCTTCTTTGTTGGTCTTGATAAAATGAATCGACTCGACCATCGCTCGCACGTAGCGGGTGATGAGCGCGCGTTTCGACTTGATGGTTGCTTCACGGGTCATTGATGCATTCCAATGAAACGGGATCTTCAACGAGCCGATGTCCAAAAAGTCTCTCAATCCGAGTTTCTCGGCCTCGCGAATGAAAGGTTCGGGCATGTGAGTGAACTGCGCTATTCCCTGGGAGATGGCTGCCAGTCGTTCAGGGTTGCCGCCCCGCGCCACCAGTTTGACTTCCTTATCCGGATCAACTCCGAGTCTCCTGAGAGTGAGCTTGATGCCAAGCTCGGATGAAGTTCCGGCGCGATTGACCGCTCCTACTTTCCCTTTCAGCTGTTCTATTTTGGTGATGGAGGGGTGCGTGATCAAGTGATCAACAAAAGTGGGGACAAGACCCAAGATCATCACCGTATCGGCGCCGGCCAGACGCGAGGTGAGGTTGGCTACGGAACCGATGATGACATCAACTTCCCCGGCCAGAAGCACCTGCACGGCGATGGAACTGGCGGTGATGCTAATGATCTCTCCATCGATACCGTACTTTTTTAAGAGATTTTTCTCTTCGACGACCCAAATAGGGCTGTGTGCGGGACTTGAACCAGACCATGCGATTCTCAATCGTTCTTGCGCGAAGACCGACTCAAAACTGTAACTAGAGAAGAGCGCCAGGAACCCGAATATCAAACTCATTACTGTCTTAGACATCTCGTCATCCTTCATGGTCTACCGATCGTGCTTGACACACCAGCGCCAACTGGAACGGAATGCTTTTTCCCACTATTCGGATCGTGACTGGGATTTGCGCTGGAGTCCGGGCCTTCTGCTCATCAGCTCCCACGTGCTCCAGCGCGTGCTTAGCGGTCTATAGCTGTCGTTTAAGAACCGGCTGCGGCCCGAAGCGGTGCCGGCTGCTCGGAAAATCCTTGCTTCAACCACCACTCCGCGATCTCGATACCGGTTGCGAACCAAACACCTTGATGGCCCTTCATGTATTCAATCATTTCTTTAAGGGCGCTGGTCCGTCCAGGTCTGCTGGAAACATAGGGATGGAGCTGAAACGTGGTGAAAGTCGGCGCTAACGATGATTCCCGATAGAGCTCGTCGAAGAAACTTTTCCACAAAGTCAAAGCGTTATCCGGATGGTCGCCGGCTCGGTTCTGATGACCGTAGAGTCTGCCGTCGCCAAAAGGCTGGCGGGGGAGCTCAACCAGCCGCGATTGCCCGTTCTCCCAAACGAAAGGAAGATCGTCGGCAAACGAATTACTGTTCCAGATGTATCCCTCCTCCATGAGGATCTCCACGGTGTTGACGCTCTGAGTACATGTGCGCCAGCCCACGGGGCGTTTCCCGGTCCGCTTCATTAGCATGTCCGTGGTACGCCGGGTCACATCTTTTTCTTCTTGTCTGGACAAGTCGCGGGCAATCTCGTGATGGTATCCATGTCCGGCAATCTCATGCCCCTGCTCAGCGATTGCTTTAATTGCGTCTGGGT
>JAHKKJ010000716.1 GCA_020027655.1 Deltaproteobacteria bacterium
GGCAATCGTGAATCGCTGCGCATGGCTTTCTTCAGCCGCGAGTCGATTCTGTGGTGGGTTCTTACCACCTTTCATCGGCGTCGCAAGCGGTATCGCGAGCTGTTTGATATGAGAACATCTCCTCAGCTGATATACGTAGAGTTCCGGAAACCAACCGAAGCTCAGAATTTCTTGACGGAACTCGAGACGACTGTGCAAACAATCAGCGCCGTTAAGCAGACCAAAAATCATGTCGAACGAAACCACCAGGTTGATTGAGCCGACCTTAAACCTCAAAGATGATTTTTATTCTCTCGCAGAGGAATTTCTGGCCGAAGGCGACCAGCGCTATCGAGAAGCGATCGGGGATTTTGAACGATTCATCCAGCTATGTTCTGACGAAGCGGTCGGCCGCAATTTAGCGCCCGGCAGAGTTCCGCAGAGTATATTTTGGCTCGTCCGCGACGGGCGGAGGATTCTTGCTAGTTCTCGATTACGGCACACTCTTAACACGTTCCTTGAACAGGTGGGCGGACACATTGGTTATGACGTTCGCCCATCGGAGCGACGGCGAGGGTACGGAAATCAAATTCTGCGAATGACCCTGGACAAAGCTCGCGACTTGGGTTTAAAGCAAGTGCTAGTCACCGCTGATAGCCCGAACGGTGCTTCTTGGCGAATCATTGAGAAGAATGGCGGCGTTCTTCACGGTGAAGCCTTATCACAGCATACGGGCCAACTTCTGCGCAAATATTGGATCGAGCTTTAACGTGATGATATATACTTTTCGTTTCATCCTGTCTGGTTTGACTGCCAAATTGTTTTTAGCTCTTTGGTTAGGCCAAATACCTCAGGCTTGGGCGGAGCTTCCTCCGCTGATTGCTCGTGATGTCCTTTTCGGCAATCCCGAAAAGATTGATCCTCAGCTCTCTCCGGACGGCAGACGTCTCGCTTGGATTGCACCTGATCAAAAGAATGTCTTGCAGGTCTGGATCAAGACAGTGGGAAAAGATGACGATAAAGTCGTAACCGCCGACAAGAAGCGCGGCATCCGCCGGTATTTCTGGGCCCAAAACAGCAGCACCTTGATCTATCTTCAGGACGCGGACGGCGACGAGAACTGGCATGCCTACGGAGTCGACCTAGACTCGGGTAACGTCCGCGACTACACGCCGTTTCAAGGTGTTCGAGCCGACGTTATCGCTACCAATCCCAAGTTTCCCGACGAGATTCTCGTACGAATGAACCTGCGTGACCGGCGGCTCTTCGATGTCCACCGGCTAAACTTGAGAACGGGCGCTCTCGTCCTCGACACCGAAAACCCCGGTGACGTTGCGGACTGGAGGGCGGATGACAAGCTTGAGATCCGCGCGGCACAGATTCGGACTTCCGACGGAGGAACTGAGATACGGATCCGAGAGGATCTTAACTCTCCATGGAAGAGCTGGATCAAAGTGGGGCCGGAGGAAATTTTAAACTTTCTCGACTTCACTGCCGACGGAAAGGGTGCCACGCTCATTTCCTCGATCGGAAGCGACACCGCCCGCGTGGTCCAGCGAGACATCGCAACCAACTCCGAAAAGGTCATCGCAGCATCGGCCGAGGTCGATGCTGCGAATGTAATCATCCATCCGCGAACGCACATCGTTCAGGCAGTTTCCTTTGCGCCCGGGCGCGCCCAGTGGACGGTGACAGATCCCTCGGTCCAAGCTGATTTCAATGGCATCGCCAAGCTCAACGACGGCGACTTTAACCTGATCAATCGCGACGACAAGGATACAACGTGGCTCGTGGACTTCACCTCTGACCGCGGTCCGATTCACTATTACGCCTGGGAACGAAACGCTAAGAAAGGTACCTTCCTCTTCGTGCATCAGTCGAAGCTTGACGGGTTGCAGCTCGCCGAGACGAAGCCAGTCGTTATTACCAGCCGTGACGGGCTCAATCTCAACTCATACCTGACGCTACCTGCAGGCGTCGCGCCGAGGAACATGCCTATGGTCCTTCTTGTCCACGGTGGCCCTTGGGGGAGAGACTTCTGGAGATACAGCTCCACCGTGCAGTGGCTCGCCAACCGTGGCTATGCCGTGTTGCAAGTTAACTTCCGTGCTTCGGCAGGATTCGGCAAGAAGTTCCTGAACGCCGGAAATAAACAGTGGGGTCTGAAGATGCACGACGACCTCATCGATGCGGTGGACTGGGCAATCCAGCAGGGATATGCCGACCCGAAAAAGGTCGCTATCATGGGAAGCTCCTACGGTGGCTATGCGGCTCTGGCAGGGGCTACCTTCACGCCGGAAAAGTTTGCCTGTGCGGTCGATATCGTCGGGCCATCGAATCTAAAAACCCTCATCGGCTCAATTCCAAGCTACTGGAAGGCTATTCGCGCGATCTTCGACGTGAGGATGGGGAACGTTGACGATCCGAGAGACGCCGAGCTCATCAAGAACGCCTCGCCCCTTTTCAAGGCCGACAAGATCATCCGCCCGCTCTTGATCGGGCACGGAGCCAATGATCCGCGAGTAAATCAGAAGGAGTCAGAGCAGATCGTCGAAGCAATCGAAAAAAATAAAGGGAAGGTGACGTATATCCTCTACTCGGACGAAGGGCACGGCTTCGCTCGGCCCGAAAATCGGATCGACTTCAACGCGCGCACGGAGACCTTCCTATCGGAATGCCTCGGCGGCCGCGCCGAACCGTTGGCCGGCGACATCTATCCGGGTTCGACGGCTGTGGTGAGAGTGGTGGGACAGTAAGAGTCGCGCATTGAAAGTTTGAATCTGACGGACATCATACAGCTGAGCGGCTGAACGCGGGCGTCTTAAATTGCCCAGATGAGATGGCCATCTATGAAACTCGGAGGGCTTACCGGCATCCACGAAGATGTTGTCCGACTACGGCAGGCACTCGAACTGCTTCACCGGGCCGCCTTCGTTACGGTGACCGCTGTTTGTCACTGACGGGTAATGTAGATTTCCTAGACAACCACCTCGAAAGGCAAGAGTATCATGAATTTGGA
>JAHKKJ010000717.1 GCA_020027655.1 Deltaproteobacteria bacterium
ACTGGCCAGTTTCACACCAAGGCGTGCAAGGATTACGGGACTCAGATGGTCGCCGGGGTGACGCCTGGCAAAGGGGGCACCGTTTTCGAAGGCATTCCAATTTTCGATACGGTGTCGCGTGCCGTTGCCGGGACGGCGGCTAATGCTACCGTCATCTACGTACCGCCACCATTCGCCGCCGATGCTGTTATGGAAGCGGCGGACGCGGACATTCCGCTGATTATCTGTATCACGGAAGGGGTGCCGGTGCGTGACATGATCCGCGTGAAACGGTATCTGGAGGGAAGAAAGTCCCAACTCCTGGGCCCCAATTGCCCCGGTGTCATCACCCCCGGAGAGTGTAAAATCGGCATCATGCCGGGTCATATTCACCGGCCGGGTACGATCGGTGTGGTTTCACGGAGCGGCACGTTGACCTATGAGGCGGTGGACCAATTAACCCGTTTGGGGATGGGACAGTCGAGCTGCGTCGGCATCGGCGGCGATCCGGTGCACGGATTCGAATTTGTCGATGTTTTGGATCTCTTCAATCGCGATTCCGGAACTGAGGCGGTGGTCATGATCGGTGAGATCGGTGGTAGCGCGGAAGAGGAAGCCGCCGGGTGGATCAAGGCCAATATGAAAAAACCGGTGGTGGGGTTCATTGCCGGACAGACCGCGCCGCCGGGAAAGCGTATGGGGCATGCCGGAGCGATCATTTCCGGCGGCAAGGGAACCGCCCGGGAAAAAATCGAAGCCATGAAAAGTGCCGGAATCCGAATGGCTTCATCGCCGGCATTAATCGGCAGAACTATGCAGGAGGCTTTGGGAAAATTATGAGCTTGGAGAGGACTCTTTCTATTGTCAAACCCGATGCCGTGGGACGAGGGCTGATCGGCGAGGTTTTAAAACGCTTCGAATCGGCGGGCTTGAAGATCGTCGCGGCCAAACTGGTGCATTTGACGCCAGAGCGGGCGCGGGCTTTTTACGCGGTTCACAAACAGCGCCCATTCTTTGCAAGTCTCTGCGACTACATGTCTTCCGGGCCTATTTTTGTGTCCGTACTCGAAGGCGAAGGATCGATTGCACGGAACCGTGAGATCATGGGCGCAACGGACCCGGCTAAAGCGGCGCCGGGAACGATTCGCAAGGACTGGGGTAAAGATGTCGAACAGAACGCGGTGCATGGTTCCGATGGACCCGATACTGCTGCGACGGAGATAGCTTTCTTTTTTAGACCCGACGAGATCTTTCGACCCTCACATTGACTCGAGGATGGGCTCACGAGAGAACGGAGCTTGAAGCCCAATATCAAAGAATTGACCCTCAAGGAGTTTGCCGCGCATCTCGTCGAGCGCAAAGAACCCTCCTATCGGGCCAAACAAATCTGGCAGTGGTTGTTTCAAAAGCGCGCGGCGTCGTTTGCTGAGATGACGAATCTCTCGGCCTCGCTGCGTGCCCGCTTGGCTGAGGATTTCACGATTAGCCGGCTGGTAACCCTACGGCAGACGGTTTCTAAGGACGGGACCAAGAAATTTCTCTTTGGTCTATCCGATGGTCACAGTATCGAGAGCGTCTTGATACCGGAGTTGAAGCGGCTAACGCTTTGCGTTTCGACACAAGCCGGATGTGGATTCGGGTGCGCCTTTTGCGCCACTGCGGTTTTGGGCCTGAAGCGAAATTTGCGGGCTAGTGAAATTCTCGATCAGATACTGGACGCCAGCCGATCGTTAGCTGGCGACCAGCGAATCACGCACGTGGTGCTCATGGGAATGGGGGAGCCCCTGGCGAACTATGCCGAGACCGTCAAGGCCCTCGACGTGATGACGGATACGAGCTGGGGGATCGGGATTTCGCCGCGACGAATCACGCTCTCGACCGTGGGTTTGGTGCCGCAGATTCAACGGCTGATGGAGGAAACCAAGGTTAACCTGGCGATTTCTCTTCATGCGCCCACCGATGAGCTGCGCGGTCAGCTGATGCCGGTCAACCGCAAGTATTCGCTGCAGCAACTGATGGATTGCTGCCGCGCGCTGCCGATTCCGCGACGGAGACGGATTACCTTCGAATATGTCCTGCTCCGCGGGGTCAACGATTCTATGGACGATGCGATAGCGCTTTGCCAGCTTCTGCGCGGTATTCGCTGCAAGGTCAACGTCATTCCCTTCAACCCGCATCCCGGCAGTCCCTATCAGCGACCTCAGGATGCCGAGGTCGAAAAGTTTCAGCGGGTCCTCCATGCGCACGGGTTGCAGATCAATATCCGCCGCCCCAGGGGGGACGACATTCAGGCAGCCTGCGGCCAACTCCAAGGGGAAGAAGTTCAGCATAGACAACGACAAACTTCCTTGGCGGCGGCACAATAGCAAGTCATGGGCAAATCGATTGTCGGGGTCATCGGCGGTAGCGGCCTTTACCAGATGGAAGGACTCAAGAAGATCCGCGAGGTCGAGATCAAGACGCCATTCGGAAGACCGTCGGAAAAGTTCGTCAGAGGCATCCTCGGAGGAACGGAATTCGTTTTCCTGCCGCGCCACGGGAAGGGCCATCGGTGGTTGCCCACGGAGGTCAACTTTCGCGCCAATATCTTTGCCATGAAGAAACTTGGGGTCGATCGGATCATCTCGGTAAGCGCGGTCGGCAGTTTACGCGGGGAGATTGCGCCCGGCGATATTGTGATCCCGGATCAGTTTATCGACCGAACCACCCAGCGGCCCAGCACTTTTTTCGGCAAAGGGATCGTCGCGCATGTAAGCCTCGCCGATCCTTTCTGCAAGGACCTGGCAGAGAAACTTGTAACTGCTGCGACTTCCGAAGGGGGCAAGGTCCATCCGCGGGGCACGTACCTTTGCATGGAAGGGCCGCAGTTTTCAACGCGGGCGGAGTCCCATCTCTATCGCAGCTGGGGCGCGGATGTGATCGGCATGACCAATCTGCAGGAGGCCAAGCTGGCGCGGGAGGCGGAAATTTGCTTTGGCACGTTGGCTTTGGCCACCGATTATGACTGTTGGAATCAGG
>JAHKKJ010000718.1 GCA_020027655.1 Deltaproteobacteria bacterium
CAAATTCAAAGACGACGAAAAATAGCAAGATTCCGAACCCAAGGTCTAGGTTTCGTTCCGCTAGCGCGAGAAGCTTGGAGGCTATGCCGCCGATCACGCAGAAAACCATACCATGTACCCAGGTGTAGAGCAGGACCATTTCAAAGGAAACGGCTAGGGTCTCCGGCCGGTCAAGCGCGCGACGGAAAAGAACGCTGCCCAGCAAACTAGGTGTGTAGAAGGGCCGGCCGCTGAAGCTGTCGAGGATAAAAAACCAAAGCGCAATCGTGGCGGCGCCGAGAATACCAGCGACAATCCCCTCACGATAGACGTTAGAGATTTCGGATGAAGGGGCGGTAACAAAGGGGGCGCTTGTGGTCTTAGATTGAACCGCCATAAAAGCTCCTTCCCGGGCTAATGATGGCCCTGTTCACTCCACAACTACCGCTTGGCGAGCATCTTCCTCTACCGAAACGGATGCTAGCACCAAGCCTACCTTGACTTCAACTCCGATTTGTCCCTGACTTAAGACTGATGGGGTCGCGAGACCGATGACTCCCATGCCACTCTTCTAAAATACAACGGGTTCGTCTTGACACTGCCATTGATCTTGGCTTAGCGTCTTTCTTTGGAGTCAAGGAGGAACGCCTGTAAAATCGCTTGGAAAAAGAATCTGTTGATCGCTAGCGGCACGTCAGAAGACAATAGCAATTTCTGAAAACAAGGAGGGACGATCATGATCACGCGGATGATTCTGGTTAGTGTTCCGAAAGAAAGGGCCGCAGAGGCCGAGCGAATGTGGAAACAAGAATGTGCTCCGTTGATGATCAAACAACCGGGCTGCTTGAGTGAGCAGTTTTTACGGGGCCGCGAGAATCCCGGCGAGTTTATTTCAGTGAGCACCTGGGAAGACGAGGCCGCCATTGACAGGTATCGGGCCAGTGAAGCTCACAAAGCTATTCAACAACACACCCGCGCACTGATGAACGTAGCCAAAGTTGAAGTGAAGACCTACGAGGTGATGGGCTAAGCGACACGCCTCGGCGCAAAACTCCGGCGGGCACGGTGCTCTGATGGATTGATCAGAGCGGTCGTCGTCTATTCAGGGGAAAGTTCCACCGGACCGTCGCGGCTCTTTGAGAAATGCCGCGAGCCCAACGCAGCTCACTGCGACGGCAGCGGCAAGCGCCTGCCAGGCTATCGCATAGGATTCGCTCCTGTCCACGATAAAGCCGAACAGAGGCGTCCCCAGAGTAGCGGCGCCGGCGTTGATCGTGATCATAAGCCCCAAAGCCGCACCGGTTCTGGCTCTTCCAGCCAGCTCGCCGATCAAGGCGTAGGACACGCCTTGGTATCCGACTAGACAAAGACCCGAAAGGAATACCACGAGCAAGAGCAGAGAGAGGGGTGATTGCCGGCTCATGAGGCTCAATGCCACCAATAGCACTGAACCCATGATGCCGATGATAAGCAGAACGATTTTTCTTCGCCCGCCGAAGAGCCGGTCGCTGGCCGCGCCCCAGCCGACCCGTCCAAACATAGCGCCCGCCTGCGTGATCGCCAGCGCCTGACTGGCCCAATAAGCTGAGAAGCCCATCGATTCCTTGAGGTAGAGCGGGAGATAGGTGATTAACGCCATCTGTCCGACGAGAAAGATTGCAGTCCCACAGCCGGCCGGCAAAAAGCTCCAAATATCCAGTGCTCCGTGATCCTCCGGCGCCGGAGGCCGCCGCGTCGCCCAAGTTATGTCTCGCTCTTCCGGGTCACGCCACAGAAATGAAAAAACGAACCCGAAAAAGAAGTTGATGATCCCGAGGGCAGCCAAGGCGCCACGCCAACCGATAACCAAAACCAGCGGCGCGGCTAACAACGCCACAACGAAGCCACCCGCCGGCACCCCGGTCTGTTTGATACCCATGGCCGTCGCTCGCTCATCGCGATCAAACCACACCATCACGCCTTTGGTCGAAGCCGGGTTCAAAAAACTGTACCCTAATCCGGCGAGGAAGAAACTAGCACAGGCCCAAGCGAAAGAGGGAGCCATAGACGCCGCCACCGTACAGACGCCTAGAGCCACGTGCCCCTGCAGGGTGGTTTTTCGAATGCCGAGACGGTCCGCCAACCAGCCTGCGCCGAAAGACGCGCCGGTCATCGCCAGGTAAAATGCCGAAAAGAAGAGACCCACCTGGGCTCGAGAGAGTCCGAGCTCTTCCTGATAAAACGGCGCCAGTGTATTGATCCCGTACTGCGCCGTGGCACCGATGATGTGCGAAACGCTGATAAGCGTTAGGATCGCCCAGCGAAACTTATCGCGCGCAACGGTGTTTTCCGACATGCATATGGCTTATAGCGTATGGCTTATGGCGTATGGTTCCATACTATATGCCATAAGCTATCAGCCATATGCTATAAGCCAGCTGGAGCGAGGCGATTGAGCGCACCCTTCGACATGCTCAGGGCAATCGGCTAATCGGCGAAGCATATGAGTTTTTTTCAGCAGCCTGCTAGTCGAAGACGGTCTGCGAGTAAGACCCAACGTCGATGAAGGCTTCGATGACGCTGGGTCCCGTTAGACCAAATGACCAATCCAAAGCATCGCTGAAGGCTTGCGGATTTTTCGCTGGCCGGCACGGGACACCAAAGTAATGCGGCGGAGACTCCACTGGCTTCCCGAGATAAACCCCGGAGAGCGTGTAGCCCTTGCGCTCTTGCTTGACTTTCATGAGTCCCAGCCAACCGTCGTTGAGCACGATGGTCGGCACCGCAAGATTCAAGCGGCGCGCTAACGCCAATTCACCGACGGTCATTTGAAATCCGCCATCGCCTACAACTGTCACAACTCGGCGCTCCGGGAAAATCAGTTTAGCCGCGAACGCCGCCGGCATTCCGTAGCCCATGGAGGACCACCCGTTGGTCGCCAATAGCGTTTTCGCGTGATCCGTGCGCCACTGCGAGGCGATCTGATGGGTGTGCGCCCCGACATCGTAAGCAAAGATTCCGTCGGGCGGAAGTTTG